>CAZLTD010000061.1:0-33685 GCA_964562385.1 uncultured Desulfobacula sp. | reverse complement strand
TATCTTGGATCTGATCGGGTTTGCCTGCTTCACCCCGTGAATGGATACCTTTTTTTTAATACCAATGCGCTCTCCCGATACCTGTTAAAAATTGCAGAAAATGAATTTAAACATCTGAAATTATCACCGGCACATGCATCCCTGTTGCTGCTTGTATATGATACCCCGGGCATTGGTTCAAAAGAGTTGGCCGCCCATCTTCACCTTACCCCGTCCACCATCACCCGTTTTGTTGATGCCCTGAAAAAAAAAGGATTGGTTAAAAGGCAGTCAAAAGGAAAAACCGCCATTATCTCTCCCACTGCAAAAGGAGTTGAAATAAAACGCCAGGTCGCGGTTGCCTACAAAAAACTGTATTTGAAATATACAAAAATTTTAGGCTCAGATACGGCCAATTCGCTCTCTTTTGCGATACACAATGCCAATAAAATGCTGTCAGATCATTTAGAGAAGCAATGAGCAGCACTTTTAAATTAATTATTGAATATGACGGTTCCACATTTTCCGGCTGGCAAAAACAGCCGGACAGGAGGACAATTCAAGGTGAAATCGAAAAGGCGTTAAGCTATATGCTCAATCAGCCTTTGAAGATCACAGGTTCCGGACGCACAGATGCCGGTGTTCATGCCTGGGCCCAGGTGGCAAGTTTCAAAGCCAAAACCCGCCTTTTGCCGGATCAAATTAAAAAGGGCTTAAACAGCATTATCAAATCGCCCATTGTCATACATGACTGCACCATTGTACCGGACGACTTTCATGCTCAGTATTCAGCTGTTTCCAAAGAATACCATTATTGTATTTTGAACCGGGAAGATCCCTGTGCCATAAAGCAGGCTTATGTGTGGCATATCCGCCCTGTCCTGGATGTTAGTATTATGAATGAGTGTTGCAGCATGATCATCGGCACCTTTGATTTTAAATCCTTTGAAAACAGAGGCAGTCCTAAAAATTCGACGATTCGAGAAGTTTTTTATTCACATGTGGAAAATATTAAAAAAGATCATCTGGTATTTAAAATATGTGCCAGTGGATTTTTAAAATATATGGTTAGAAACCTTGTGAGTACAATCGTATTGGCAGGATTAGGTAAGATCAGTGTTAACGAGTTTGAAATGATTTTAAAGGCGAAAGATAGAACAAAGGCCGGTGCAACTGCACCGGCCCATGGATTGTTTTTAAAGCAGGTAAACTATTCGTGATCTTTAATTTTTTTGATGTGGTCGTTATAAAACGAAATAATATCGCGCCTGTAAATTAGACCGATCAGCTTGTCGTTATCTTCCTGGTCCACAACCGGTAAAGCATCAATATTTTTCTGGGTTAACTTAAATAGCACTGTATTCAAATCTTCCGAGGTATTGGTGGTGATCAGATCTGTAATCATGATGTCCTTCATGACCACCAGTTGCTCAATGTGCGTGGAGAAAATAACTTCCCTTATATCAGTTGATGAAAATATACCGGTAAAGCTTCCTTTGGCATCCATTACAGGAAAATAATGCTGTTTGGTGCTGGAGAAAATCTTCTTGAACTCATTGAACTGCATATTTTCGTTTACACACCGAACATCCTTGATCTGGTGACGCAGGCTGCCCACTTTGATTGTCTGGAGAATATCCATCATGAACTCTCCGGCATGGGCCGGTGAATCCACCCTGGATTTAACCTGATTTTCAAAAATCGTCCAGCGCTGGCACAGAAGGTAACATATCGAGCAGACCATGAGGCTTGGCAGCAGCAGATGGTAGGAGTTGGTCATTTCACTGATAAAAATAATTGTTGAAATAGGGGTGTTTGAGGCCGCTGCAAAAAAACCGGCCATCCCCACAATAACAAAACTGCCGGGCTGGGTTACAATGGTCGGGATAAGGGAATGAAAAATCTTCCCAATGGCGCCGCCCATGGCTCCGCCGATAACAACAGAAGGACCGAACACCCCGCCACTGCCGCCGGATCCGATGGAAAATGAGGTAGTAAATATTTTTCCAATGGCCAACGCAATGAGTGTGGGAATAGCAACCTGGTTAAAGATGGCCTGTTGTGTCATGCCGTAGCCGAATGCCAGCGTATAGGGTAGAAAAAAGCCTATTATACCGGTCAAAAGTCCGCCGATAGCCGGCTTAATATGGTTGGGTACCTTTAATTTTTTAAAAATGTCAATGACACCGTAAAAGATCTTGATATACAAAATTGCCGTGACAACAAGGACACCGGCAAGACACAGATACGGTCCTAACTCCAGCGGATTTGTGAATTTGAAATCGGGCGAGTCGAACAGAGAGCCCCATCCAAATACCAGGCAGAAGATGCAGTAGGCAACAACGGATGATATTCCGGCGGGAATAATGACTTCGGATTCGAAATCCGGGTCACGATAAAGTACTTCAGCCGCAAACAGAGCTCCTGCCAGAGGCGCCCGGAATATAGATCCGACACCGGCACCGATGCCGGCGGCCATCATGATTCGTCGTTCCCTTTCAGATAAATTCAGCTTTCTGGCCAGAAAAGAACCAAAGCCTGCACCAATCTGTGCGATAGGACCCTCTCGACCGCCGGAACCACCCGTTGTCAGGGTAATGGTCGATGCGATGGTTTTAATGATCGGGATTCTACCGCGGATCAGACCGCCCTTATGATGATACGCATCAATGGCAGCATCTGTCCCGTGCCCTTCAGCCTCAGGCGCAAAAGTGTAGACCAGCCATCCTGAAACAATACCGCCAAGTGCCGGTAATATAAGGAGTATCCACCGGTTGAAAGGTGTTTGCGTGCTGGGCAAAAGCAGGTGTTCTCCAGCCGGGGAACTTGGCCTGTATCCTGCCATAAGATCCAGAAAATAATGCATTCCAAGACCGCACAGATAGTGGAAAAGAATGGCACCCGATCCGGCAATGACACCGATGAGGATAAACCTGAACAACCATTTTCCTGCAACAGCTATGTCAGTTGAGCCGACTTTGTCTCTAAAGCCCATTGAACTATCCTTTTCTCAGGTCGTTGATGCCGCTCATAATGATATCGAACAGTGTTTCTACATCGTCTTCTTCAAGACAGGAAAAAGCCACCCTGATATTTTTCTCACCGATTGAAATCAACCCGGTGCCGTATTTTTCTAGAAGATGAACTCTCAAGGTTTCAGCATCCACATCTTTTAAGCGGATACACATGAAATATCCGGAATTGAACGGATATACGTCAAATCCGTCACTGTACTTGGGATTTTTAAGAATTTCTTTCATCTTAAGAGCACGGCTTTTCAGAAGCTCAAATTTTTCTTTTTTATTGGCATCATAGTTCTCATCGGCCATGGAGTTTAAAAGAATGGTCTGGCTTAGATGGGAGCAATTGGAAATATTACCGCGGATACAACCGCCGGTTTTCTTTTCAAGTGCTTCAAGAACAGCATCATCGTCAGATGAGATACCATAGGTTACAAACCCGGTACGAAAGCCCCACACGTAATCTTCTTTTGTGGCGCCATCAAGTTTTACGGCAACGATTCTGTCACTTTTGCCTGCCAGTTTTGTAAAAATAGACTCTTTGCTGGTTTCTTCTTCAAAGAAAAGACCGAAATAGGCATCATCACACCCAACCACAACATTGGTACCCTGCTGTGCAATATCGATGATAATCTGGGCGACCCTGTTGGCTTCATCAACACTCAGGGAGTAGCCACTGGGATTATGGGGAAAATTCAAAATCGTGATGAGTTTATCATTTTTTTGGGCCTGCTCCCGGATAACCGTTTCAAAGGAGTCGACATTAAATTGGGTCAGGTTCTCGTCATAGGCTTTGTAATGAACTATTTTGGCACCATTTCGTACACAAAAAGTCATATTGTAATTGCCCCACATCATGTCCGGCAGAACAATAGTATCCCCATTGTTAACCCACATATCAGACAGGATGCTGACACCGTGTGTAATACCTGACGTAACAACTGGGAGGCTGACTTTTTTACCCTCAAGTGAAGGGTTTTTAATATACAAATCATTTTTCCATTTGTTTCTAAGTTCGGGGATTCCGAAACTGGGGGCATATGGCAGGTAGTTATCCGGTTCAATGCCGTTGATGAACTGGGTTACACAGGAGAGGCTGAGCACTGAATTTTTTTCTTTTGCAATACCAATGGTTGCGTTTATTTTATCTGCCTTAACCTTTGCTTCAGCGCTCTGGCTTAAAATACCTTTGGGGAAGAAAAATTGTTTCCCCATATCCGAGAGCATGTCGAAAATGTGGGGATTTGCGCCCTTAATAATTTCATTGAGTTCTTGTGCAATTGGATTCATAGTTTTCTCTTCTTCGTATTGATGGGGTTAATATCAATGGGTTTGATAACTCAGATGAGTTCCGTACCTTACACCTAAAAAAAAACTCTGCAGTTTTATAAAGCCTAAAACTACAGAGTTTAGATAAAACTGATATATTTAAAAAACTATCGTCTTTTGGAAGCCTTGATCGGGTTGGTCTTCTGTTTTTTGGTAGCTTCAACGGTTTTCACATGTGTGGCAATATTACAGTTTCCGTTTTGCCATTTAATAGAAGGGTCTGGTGCCGCGGTGCAGTATGCACCGGTTTCAAAATCAGACGTTCGGTTGCAGCCGTTACATTGATCAACAATCGGAAGGCAGGCGCCGCCGTTAAAACCGCATCCTTTGGCTGTCATGAATACGCAATCGTCACCTTCTCTTACTGTAGTACAAATCATAATAAAAATCCTGTATCTTTTATGTATTGTTTACCATCAACAAAGAAAACGTTTTTTGCTTTCTTTATCTGTATAATCCAAATAAATAGTTCCTTTGAGAAACTTTAACCGTAATCAGATATCATAGCCAATAAATATTGTCAATAAAAGCTTGTATTGACAATTATAATTTTTTTTATGGGAAAATACGGGCCAGTATTGTATATAGTGGTAATTAAGGTGAATCTTACAGGAAAATTAAAAATATAGATTTAAAATATGATTATTGAAAAAGCCAAAGAAGTGCTTCAGATTGAAGCCGACAGTATCATGAAGTTGCAGGCCCGGATCAACGAAGGGTTTGAAACACTTGTAAATACGATTTGCAGTTCCAATGGCCGGGTGATTATTTCGGGTATCGGTAAATCCGGACTGATCGGGAAAAAAATAGTTGCCACCCTTATCAGCACCGGAACCAATGCCATGTTCCTTCATCCGGTGGAAGCGGTTCACGGAGACCTGGGCATGGTTTCAAAAGATGATGTTTTTATCGGAATTTCCAACAGTGGCGAAACTGGCGAACTCAATCAGCTGTTTCCGGTAATCCGGCAAATCGGCTGCAAAATTGCCGGCTTTACCGGAAATCCTGAATCAACCATGGCAGGGTTTTGTGATATAGTTATTAACACCGGCGTTGACAAGGAGGCCTGTCCCTTTAATATGGCGCCGACCTCCAGCACCACAGCTCAATTGGCAATGGGGGACGCCCTTGCCGAGGTCCAGAATACCCAGAAGAAGTTTGAGAAAAGTGATTATATGAAATCACACCCCGGGGGGGCTATGGGACAAAGGCTGCAATGCCGTGTGGGCGAGATTATGTTTGAAGCTTCCACAGCGCCATCCGTTGCGGCGGGTTCGTCCATGATGACAGCACTTGCGCAGATGGACCAATTTCGTCTGGGTGCTGTTATTGTGTTGGACAATGAAGATAAACTTACCGGTATTATAACAGATGGAGATATCCGCCACATCCTTGCGGCACAGGCTTCGGATTTCCAGACCCTCAGTGTTGATGACGTTATGACCAAAGATCCCCACAGCCTGACAGCAGAATCGTTTTTATATGAAGCATTGAACCTGATGGAAAAATATCAGATCACTGTGCTGCCGATTGTGGATAACGCCAATAGGCTTGATGGACTGCTGCATCTGCATGATATTCTGGGAAAAGGATCCTTTCAGTACAACGGAGCCAGCCAATGAAGAAAAAACCATTCAATACGGATATTCTCACTTTAGGCGAAGCCAAAATCGTTTCGCCGCTCAAACGGCACACCAAACCTGGTGAACCGTCAAAACGATTTGTATCGGATACATCCCGTATTGTGGTTGATGTTCACATGAACCAGACCGTTTCCGATAAAAAAGGCAAAAAAACTGTACCCGTCAGCTTTGAACAGGCAGGCCCCAGGGAAAAAATATATTTTGATCCAAGTAAACTGAAATGTGCCGTTGTCACATGCGGTGGATTGTGCCCCGGTCTCAATGATATTATCCGCGCCATCGTGCTTCAGCTGTATCATAGTTACAGTGTTAAGACCATTTATGGGATCCGGCATGGTCTTCAGGGATTTATTCCGGATTTTGAACATGATGTCATTGATCTGAATCCGGCGTCTGTATCCGGAATTCAGAATACCGGCGGGTCAATTTTGGGTTCCTCAAGAGGGACACAGGATATCGGGATGGTTGTCGATTGTCTGGAGCGGCTGAATGTCGGTATTCTTTTTATGGTTGGCGGCGACGGTACTTTGAATGCGTCAAAAGGAATTGCAGAGGAAATAGAGACAAGAGATCTTAAAATTTCTATTATCGGCATACCCAAGACCATTGACAACGATATCTTTTTGGTATCCCGTTCTTTTGGATTTGACACGGCTGTCGATGTCGCAACTCTGGCCATCAAAGGTGCGCATAATGAGGCTGTAGCCTACCCTAACGGCGTCGGTCTCATCAAGTTGATGGGACGGCATTCAGGCTTTCTTGCCGCCACAGCCGCCCTTGCACAGCCTGACGCCAATTTTGTTCTCGTGCCGGAAGTTGATATCTATCTATACGGCAAAACCGGATTTTTGCAGGCCCTTGAAAATCGAATCCTTAAGCGGAAACATGCGGTTATTATCGTAGCCGAAGGGGCGGGCCAGAATTTTTTTGAAGATCAGGAACGCCGATATGATCCTTCCGGCAATATCAAACTTCAGGATATTGGTCTGTTTTTGAAAGATAAAATATCCCAATGGTTTAAGGCCAAAGACATTCCGGTTTCATTAAAATATATAGACCCCAGCTACATTATCAGAAGCCTTCCTGCCAATGCCAATGACAGTGTTTTCTGCGGATTTTTGGGCCGGGAAGCAGTTCATGCCGGAATGGCGGGAAAGACAAAATTATTGGTCAGTTACTGGAACAGCAACTATGTTCATGTGCCGATGGATGCTTCAGCCGGGGAACGAAAAAACATGGATCCCCAGGGACGCTTGTGGCAGTCAGTTCTCGAAGCCACGGGACAGGATGCATTCTTCAACGACTGATTTCAACAAACTTCCCCTTTTTAATGGTCATTAAAAACAGCCGGCGGCTGGCTCTGCCGTCTTTGTCAAAGATGGTCACGCCTGTGGCACCTTCAAAAATCCGGTTCTCTTTCAACGCATCTTTCAGTGCCGCCCGTGAATCGACTAGCGGATCCTGTGCTGTGGAAAAAAGAATGGTAGCACAGTCATAGGCAATGGCTTCTAAAAATTTTGGTTTCTGCTTAAACATATCTATATACTGTTTTGTAAAGGATGCAGTCACAGGATTCTGACTGGACTCTAAAAATCCATCTGTGATAATCGCTCTTTTGTTATACCCTTTTGCATCTTTAAGAAGGTTTTTATTGTGCCACAGATTGGTACCCAGAAGATACATGCCGGTGGCATCATTGAATGCCAATTGGGGAAGAATAAGGCTGACCTTTGACGGTGAATCGGGAATAAAGAGTGCTTCAAAATCTATTTCAATTTTTTCTTCTTCGGGTTCATCGTCCTCCATATTTGGATCTTCAATGGGTTGGATCCCCTGCGGCATGGCAGCCTCCGGGCCTTCCAAAAGAAGTGCTCGATTGGCAAGCGCAAGCAGTTTTTCTTTTTCTTTAATAACTTTGGGGACCGGAAAAAACTCACCGGTAAGTTTTTGAATCGGCTCGGTAAAATCGGTCTTTTTTCCGTTATACGGCTCAACCCCGACGACCTTTGCATCGTACTCATCCGCGACATCCCAGAACAGTTCCTTATATTTTCTGCCGTATTTTTCATCCGGGTAAAGAATGGCGACCTTTTTTATTCCAAGGTCGCGAAAAAGATACGCACCCAGCGTCTGAACCTGCATCTGGGGTGTAATAAAATTGGAAAACAGATAATCCCCAAGCAATGGGAAGTCGCTTTTTTGAGTCAGTCCGATCATGGGAATCTGCAATTTCTGTGCTTCGCGGCCGGCTTCGGTAACGGTCAGTAAAGGCCCTATGATGGCGGCAACCTTTTTTTCGTTCAGCAGCCGAACCCCTTCTATAGCCTTTTGCGGGTTTGCTGCAGTATCATGGATGATCAGATTAAATGACGTATTGCGTTTTTCAGATAAATCCCGGATGGCCATCTGGATGCCGGTCAGGGCGCGCTGGCCGAAAATGGCATATCTGCCGGTTAAAGGCAGAAGACACCCAATGGTGTCTCTTTTAAACAGGGATTCTTTAATCGTCAAAAGCAGGTCAGCCGCATCTTCAGCATAAGGATGATCCGAATATTCGAATAAGAATGTGGTAAGTGCACCTCTGGCGGCAAGATCATTGTTTTCCAACGCACTGTTCAGGCCGTACCAGTACAAAAGTAACGGTCTTGGTATGCGGATGTTTTTAATATCAAGGAATGCTTTAATATCACTGGCCGGAGCCCTGGACAGCGTCATTTCAACAGCATCAAGAATTTGGGGGATCCTGTTTTTATCTCCTTTGTCTGTCCGGGCTTGTGAAAGGGCCTGATTAAACACGAATAATGCATCCTGATAGTTTTCCTGAGCCCTGAACTTCAAGGCTTCCGAAATCAGGATGTCCAGCATTGACACACTTTCTTCCAATGGTTTTTCTTCTTTTTTTTGAGTTTCATCAACCACCGGTGGTGTAACGGGTTCCTTTTCCACGATCTTCTTTTTGGGAAGCTGTGTACACCCTGAAATGCTTAAAATAAAAAGTGCGATAAACAGTGTGAATGTTACCGTATTATAGAGGGGTTTTATTTTCATATCTTTTGTACTGTTATAGTGTCCTGTTATTTTGAAAAAGGACTATAGGTAAATTAGGCGGTTATGTCAAAAAGTCTTTTACCAGTTTTTGTGCCTCTTTTAGCTGTCCGGGTTCGATCCAGTGAATTTCTTTATCCCGGTTAAACCAGGTAAATTGACGTTTTGCATATCTTCTGGTGTCTCGTTTCAGTAACCGAACCGCCTCTTCCCAGTCAACCAGCCCCCTGATAAACAGCCCCATATGTTTGTATCCAATAGAGAGCATCGGTTTTGAATCAAGAGAATATCCCCGTTCAACAAGCTGTTCAACTTCTTTAAAAAGGCCTTGATTAAGCATGATATCGACCCGCTGATTAATTCGGTCATACAGTTTTTTACGATCCATTTTCAGCCCGATTTTCAGGTAGTTATATCGGTTTGAGGTGAAATTGTGGCGGGTCTGTCTATCTGAAATCCGTTTTCCGGTAGTATGATAAACTTCCAAAGCACGCAAAACTCGGAAGCTGTCGTTTGTATGGATTTTTTGAGCGGCTTTCGGATCAACCACAGATAGTTGATCATGCAAGTATTTCTCCCCTTTTTCCTCCAGCTCACATGTCAGTTTGGCCATGGTTTTTTCACACACAGGCGTGGTTCGAAACAAGCCGTGAAGTAACGCTTTTACATAGAGTCCTGTCCCGCCGGCAACGATGGGCAACCTGTTGCGCCCTGAAATATCTGAAATGATATCATCTGCTTTTATGACAAATTTGCCGGCATCAAAATCCTCTGCAGGATCAAGGAAATCGACCAGATGGTGGGGGGCTGCGGCAATTTCTCTTGCATCGGGCTTGGCAGTGCCTATATTCATATGCTTATAAATCTGCATGGAATCAGCACCGACTATTTCACCATTAAAAGCGGTGGCAAGTGAGATGGAAAAAGATGTTTTCCCAATGCCAGTTGGACCGCATATCACTATTATATTAATCATGAGTAAAATTCATATATAAACTACATAGTTATTTGTTGATAATTGTTGACAAGGTTTCTCGTAAGGTTTTATAACATAGTTTTTTGGTTTTATAAAATGTTAGCTGTATTTGGTCGAAAACGGCACATTTTTGATCGAAGTTATGATGTGTTACTAGAAACAGGAGAAAGTAAATATGAACGATAAACTAACCGGATCTGTGGTTGTGATTGGTGGCGGTATTTCCGGCATGCTTTCAGCTCTTGATCTTGCTAATTCCGGGTATTATGTCTATCTGGTGGAAAAAGGGCCATCCATTGGCGGCGTCATGTCTCAACTGGACAAGACGTTTCCCACCAATGACTGCGCAATGTGAATTATCTCTCCCGCACTGGTCGAGGTCGGCCGGCATTTAAATATAGAGCTTCTGACGCTGTCAGAGGTAATTGACGTTAAAGGTGAGAAAGGTGATTTCCAGGTAGAAATCAAAACGAAACCCAGATATGTTGATGTGGATCTGTGTGTAGGCTGTGGTGCCTGCGCAGAAAAATGTCCGGGTAAATTTGATGACGGCTACAATGCCGGTCTTCAAAAAAGAACAGCAGTATATGTTGAGTATCCTCAGGCAGTACCTTTAAAGTATGCGATCAATCCCGATGTTTGTTTGAAACTGACAAAGGATAAATGCGGTACATGCGAAGATGTCTGTCCTGCCAATGCCATAGACTATACACAGAAAGAAGAGACCGTCACCCTTGATGCCGGTTCGATTATCTTTTCACCGGGTTTCAAGCCATTTGATCCGTCACGCTTTGACAATTATCAATACGCTAATTATCCCAATGTTGTCACGTCTATGGAATTTGAAAGAATTCTGTCAGCCACGGGTCCGACAATGGGGCATGTCACCACATTTCCCAAGCTGCCGATGAAACCCAAGAAGAAGAAAGACAAACTTCTTGCCGAAAAAAGAAAAGATCCTAAGAAAATTGCCTGGTTCCAGTGTGTGGGATCCAGGGATGTCAACAAGTGTGATAATGCATATTGCTCCTCTGTCTGCTGCATGTACGCAGTCAAAGAGGCAATCATAGCCAAAGAGCATGCCGGTGGTGACCTTGACTGCTCCATCTTCTTTATGGACATGAGAACACCGGGTAAGGAATTTGAAAAATATTATCAGAATGCCAAGGACAAACACGGCATAAATTTTATCCGCTCCAGAGTTCACTCTGTTACCGAAGACCGGGAAACCAATGATTTGAATATTCGGTATGTTGATGAACTGGGACAAATCGTAGAAGACACCTATGACATGATTGTCCTGTCCGTCGGCCTTGAAATAACTGAAGAGACAAAAGCGCTGGCTGACAAACTGGGAATAGACCTTACCGAAAACGGGTTTGCAAAAACCGATTCTTTCGAACCGGTGACAACTACCAGGGACGGTGTTTACGTATCCGGTGTATTTAACAGCCCCAAAGACATTCCAGAATCTGTTCTTGATGCCAGTGCTGCAGCGTCTGCTGCGGGAGATGCTTTAAGCGCGGCAAGGGACACCCTGACCAAAGAAATAGCTAAGATTGAAGAAATCAATGTTGTGGGTGAACGTCCCAGAATCGGTGCGTTTATCTGTGACTGCGGTTCTAATATTAAAGGGGTTGTCGATTGTGAGGCTGTAACTGAATATGCACGGTCACTGCCCTATGTCGAATTTGCCGATGAGAATATGTACGCCTGTAGTCAGGATGCGCAAAGTAAAATGGTTGAATTTATCAAAGAGAAAAAACTCAACCGGATTGTTCTTGCTGCCTGTACACCGAAAACTCATGAGCCCCTGTTCCAGGAAACATTGGCCAATGCAGGATTGAACAAATATCTGTTTGAAATGACCAATATCCGGAATCACAATTCCTGGGTCCATAAAAACAATCCGGAAATTGCCACTGAAAAAGCAAAAGATCTTGTTCGAATGGCTGTGGCAAAGGCTGCCCTTTCAGAACCGCTCAAAGAAGAGAAGATCAATGTAAATGACGCTGTCCTGGTTGTCGGTGGCGGTATCGCAGGTATGACCTCTGCCAAAAGTCTTGCAGCACAGGGATATCCTGTTCACATCATAGAGAAAAAAGACAGGCTCGGCGGTGAAGCCCAAAAACTATATAAAACCGCTCAGGGTGAAGATGTGGCAAGCAGGCTTACGGATCTGATTTCAGCTGTTGAAAACAGCGAAAACATCACAGTTCACTGTAACACGACGCTTGAGAGCGTGGATGGTTTTGTGGGTAACTTCAAGTCGACTTTGAAGACCGGGGATGAACAGTCTAAGCTGGAATATGGTATTGCCGTATTAGCGACAGGCGCCAAGGGTCTTGAACCGGTTGAGTATGAGTATGGGAATGATGATAGAATTATCACCACACTCGACCTTGATAAAATGTTTAAAGAAAATGATCCAAAGCTGTCTGATGTAAAATCAGCTGTCTTTATTCAATGTGTCGGATCCAGACAAGAAGACCGGCCCTATTGTTCCCGTGTCTGCTGTACACATTCTGTTGATAATGCCATTGAGCTTAAAAAACAGGATCCCGAGCGGGATGTTTTTATCATCTACCGTGATATCCGGACCTATGGAGAACGTGAGCTGCTCTATAAAAAAGCCCGAGAACTGGGGGTAATTTTTATCCGTTATGATGTGGATAAAAAGCCTGAAGTATCTATTGTTGACGGACAACTTAAAGTCCAATTGATCGATCATGTTTTAAATCAACCCATTGAAATTGAAGCAGATCTTTTAACGTTAGCTGCTGCAATTGTACCTAGAAAAGATGAACAGTTGGCAAACTTTTTTAAAGTACCCTTAAATGACGAAGGATTCTTTGTTGAAAAGCATGCTAAGCTTGGTCCGGCCGAGTTTGCGACTGCCGGGGTATATGTCTGTGGATCCGGCCATTATCCGAAACCGGTTAATGAGGCCATCACCCAGGGACGGGCATCTGCATCCCGGGCATTAACGCTTCTTGCTAAAAAAGACAGTCTGTTTACCAGCGGTATAATTGCCACGGTTGATCCGATGAAGTGCAGCCAGTGCGGCGTGTGTGTGTCCATTTGTCCCTATTCAGCACCGCAGTTTGCAACTGAAGGACGGTTCGAAGGCAAGGCTGAAATCAATCCGGTTCTATGTAAAGGATGCGGATTATGTGTGGCTTCCTGCCGATCAGGAGCACTGCACTTACGGGGCTTTGATACCAATCAAATTTTTTCACAGATTTTTGCACTCGGTGAAGTGGTTTAAAGGAGATATTAATAATGTCAGATAAAGAAATTAAGATTGTAAGCTTTCTTTGCAACTGGTGCTCCTACGGTGCAGCAGATCTTGCAGGTGTCAGCAGGCTTGAATACCCGGCAGATATCCGGGTTGTCAGAATCCCCTGCTCAGGGAGAATGAGCCCCAAATTTATTCTCTCCGCATTCAGGGAAGGTGCTGATGCGGTTTGGGTGTCCGGCTGACATCCGGGTGAATGTCATTACCTGGATGGTAATTATTATGCACGGCGTAAATTTGCTCTTATGGGAAATCTTCTAGAGCAGATGGGTATTGAACGAGACCGGGTACACTTTTCATGGATCTCTTCCGCAGAGGCAACTAAATTTGTTGATGTGGTTAAAGAGATTTCAGATAAGGTCAGAGCCCTGGGTCCGAATAAGAAACTAGCAAAAGAATATATGGAATAAAGGTAAGTCTATGGATACCTGTACACAGAAGATCAGGGAAATTGCTGCCTCACTTTTAGAAAACCAGACGGTTGAAAAAGTGATCGGATTTGCTGGCGGAACCATTCCCATGGCAACCAGTCCCATAGCCGTGTCAACAAAGCAAGATATTGATAAACTTGTTTTTAATTCATGCTGCGGATTGAACCTTGCCAATTATATCAGAAATCATAAAGGCAAAATTGCTGTTGTCGCAAAAGGCTGCGATGCCAGAAATATTGTTACCCATGTCGTTGAAAACCAGGTGGCCCGAGAGAGCTTGCATATCATCGGTGTCCCCTGCTCCGGCATGATCGATACAAAAAAAGTAGCAACACTGTTTGAAGATGATATTACCCAATTCATCGAAGATGGTGACACGTTGACAGTTAAATCTTTGACAAAAGAAGAATCCCTAAAAAAAGCAGATTATCTTCGGCACAATTGTGCATTATGCATGCACAAGAACCCGGTGATTTATGATGATCTTGCGGCGGATGAAGTTGTCGAGCAGTCGCTTGATACACCCTACCCGGATGTAGAGAATATTGAAAATCTATCTGCCGATGATAAATGGGCTCATTTTCAAGAGCTGACCCAGAACTGTATTCGGTGTTATGCCTGCAAAAATGCATGCCCCTTATGTTATTGCCCCACCTGCTTTGTTGATGAAACAGGACCGCAGTGGGTCGGTAAGGGACAGGATGAAACCGATGTGAATACATTCCATTTTCTAAGAGCTTTCCATTGTGCAGGCCGCTGTACGGATTGCGGCGCCTGTGTTGAAGCCTGCCCCATGGACATAAATGTTCGTGATTTCACCAGAAAATTGAATAAAGATTCATTTGAATTGTTTGGCTGGGAAGCCGGCCTTGACATCACCAAACGTCCGCCACTGGATGCTTACAGTCCGGACGATCCCAATGATTTTATCAAATAATTAAAAAGGGCAGAAAATGAAATTTATAACGATTGATAAAAAAGATTGGGCCGATGGCATTGAACAATCAAGAAAGGCATATTCGCTTTTCGGTCCGGTCAATGAGAAAAACGGGGTCTTAATGAAAGCGCTTGATACCGGTATCCTGCCAGAAATGGACTATCAGGATTCTATTCTATCAGCGAAATCTGTACTGTTTCCCCAATCTGAAATGATTTTGAAAACCACCCTGGATGAGGCCAAAGAGGATCATCACATCATGAAAAGGGTTGATACTGATTACTCTCCCAGAGCAATCATCGGCATCCGCCCTTATGACGCAAAAGCGATCCAGCTTGTCAAAATGAATTTTGATACCAATGATTATAGAGATCCCTATTGGTGTGATGCCTATGACGCGACAACCTTTGTGGGACTGGCGGTGAATAAACCTGGAATCTGTGATTTTTCCACGTCAGCCAACAGCGGTCCGTTCGGTGAAGAAGGGCTTGATGTGCTCCTGGCAGACATGGATGACAAGTACTGTGCCAAGGTGCTGACGGATAAAGGACAGGCCTTTGTAGATACCTGCGGCTTCTCAGTTGATGCCGATGCCAAAGAAAGCCAGGTACTGTTTGACGTGTTAAGAAAAGAAGCTGAAAAGAATATTGCATCGAGCATTGAAACCGACGCTCTCAAGGAAAAGACCATTCTTGACCTTCATGAAGCGCCCTTCTGGGATGACGTGGCTTTCTCATGCATCAACTGTGGGACCTGTACCTATGTCTGCCCCACCTGCTGGTGTTTTGATATTCAGGATGAAACAAAACGCAAAGCATCTACAAGGTTCAGAAACTGGGACACCTGCATGTCATCATTGTTTACCATGCATGCCTCCGGCCACAACCCGAGAGATGCAAAAACGCAGCGCGTCAGACAGCGTTTCATGCACAAACTGAAATATTTCTTAGATAAATATAATGAGGGGATCATGTGTGTGGGTTGCGGCAGATGCGTTAAAAGCTGTCCGGTAAACATCGACATTCGTGAAGTATGCAACACTATGAATTCATACGAGAAACAAGAATAGCGAACAAAGGAGAAAAAGATGGAAAATCCCTATATGCCGTATCCGGTTCGCATTGATGATATACAAATTGCTACGGAAGACAAGTCCTTAAAAACATTTAAATTTGTTTTTCTTAACCCTGAAGATGAAAAAAAATTCAACTATCAGGCGGGTCAGTTTGCCGAACTTTCCATTCCGGGCGTGGGTGAAATTCCTATTGGAATTGCATCTTCTCCGGTTGAAAAAGGGTTTGTAAAATTTACCGTTTTCAGAACCGGTGTTGTCACCTCCCATCTTCATAATATGAAAGTCGGGGACATCATGGGTATCAGAGGACCGCTTGGCAACTGGTATCCCTGGGACAAGCTGGAAAACAAAAATGTTGTTATCATTGGCGGTGGCTTTGCCTTTACAACCCTGCGGTCATCCATTATTTACATGCTTGATCCGGCCAATCGCAGCCGTTTTAAAAATATTGATGTGGTTTACGGTGCCAGATCACCCGGTATGCTTTTGTACAGAGAAGAGCTTTTTGAATGGGAAAAACGTGATGACATTAATATGCATATCACGGTGGACGGTACCAATGATCCGAACTGGCAATACCACACTGGTTTCGTCCCCCAAATTGTTGAGCAGAACGCACCAAAGGCAGATGACGACACCTATGCCATTATCTGCGGCCCTCCGATTATGATTAAATTTACCCAGCCGTCCCTGGTTCAGCTCGGGTATAAAGAGCACCAGATTATCATGTCGCTGGAAAATAGAATGAAATGCGGTATCGGTATGTGCGGCCGCTGCAATATTGGTAAAGAACTAGTGTGTAAAGACGGACCAGTCTTCACACTTGAAGAACTCAACCTGACGCCTAAAGAATATTAAGGTCGGTTGTTTTTATATTGACAAACAACCATTGCTTATATATGTTTAGGTCTTAATTATAGAAGCTAAGACGGTTTGTCTTAAATAGAAAAAAAAACTTTTAATGGAGGAAATTTTAATGGCAACAGTCGAGTTTAACGGAAAATCTTTTGAAATAGATGAGGATGGATTCCTTCTTGATTACAATACTTATTGTGAAGAGTGGGTAGACTATGTAAAAACCCAGGAAGGTATCGAAGAACTTACTGATGAGCACTGGACACTTGTAAAAGTTCTCCAGGACTACTACGAAAAAAATGGTATTGCTCCGATGGTAAGAGTTCTTTCCAAACTCACCAAATTCAAACTGAAACACATCTATGAACTGTTTCCGTCAGGACCCGGAAAAGGCGCTTGTAAAATGGCCGGCCTTCCCAAACCTACCGGATGTGTATAAGTCCGAATAGAATTTGATACTAGTAAGTGACGTAAAGGCCCTGCACTCTAACAAGTGCAGGGCTTTTGGTGTTTTTACCCTATAATTTTTTAGGGTGACGATTATGGAGTTTGTAAGGTATGCTTGAAATTGATGAAATTGACAAAAAAATTATTAACACCATACAAACCGGTTTTCCGATCGATGAAAGGCCATTTCAAATACTGGCGGACCAGCTGGGTCTTGACGAAGATGAACTTATTGAACGCATCCGCAGGATGAAAAGTGATAAATTGATCCGGCGAATCGGTGGTAATTTCTCTCCGGATAAACTCGGGTATTTTTCCACATTGTGCGCTGCCAGGGTGCCGGAAGACAAAATCCCCCTGTTTAAGGATACCGTTAATGCATATCCCGGCGTTACCCATAATTATATGCGTGAGCACTCTTTTAATGTATGGTTCACCTTTATTGCCCCCTCGGTAAAACAAATTGAGGACAGTTTAACCCAAATATCCAAGGATACCGGTGTTCAGACCATCCTGAATCTGCCTGCCACCCGGGTCTTTAAAATCAGTGCCAATTTCAAAGTATGACCACGGTTTGTGCGGCATTAATAACGCAAAACTGCATTGCAGGTGACTTTGATTCAAACCTGTCCCAAACAGTTGATATCGCCGGCACTGCTGCCAGGCAAGGCGCTAAAATAGTTGTCTTTCCTGAGATGAACCTGACCGGTTATCTAACCGGAGAAGAAATTTTATCCATCAGCCGGCCCCTCACCGCCGAAGTCACAACCCCGCTAAAGAAAATGGCTAAAAGTCTGGGTATCACTCTTTTAGCCGGCCTGGCCGAGAGAACCAATGATAATAAAATATTTGCCACGCATCTTGTTTTTACGCCGGACAGCGCTGTCAAGTATTATAGGAAAATCCATACGGCACCGTTTGAAAAAAAACACTTCAGTCCTGGAAACAGCGTTAAAGTGTTTCACTCTCAGGGACTTTGTTTTGGTATTCAACTCTGTTACGATGCCCATTTCCCGGAGCTTTCAACAGCAATGGCCCTAAATGGTGTTGATGTAATTTTTATCCCCCATGCGTCCCCACGGGGAAGCGGCCACGACAAATACAGGTCATGGTTAAGACACCTGACCGCCAGAGCCTTCGACAATGGCGTATATATTGCCGCCTGTAATCAAACAGGAAGCAATCAAAAGGGGCTGCAATTTCCGGGGGTCAGTCTAATTATCGGACCTGACGGTAAAGTGAAATCACATGAAATTGATGGAAAGCCGGGAATTCATATGGTAAATATTGATATTGATTTTATCAAAAAAATCCAGTCCCACCAGATGAGATATTTTCTGCCCAACAGACGGGATGACCTTTTTGGCTTGGATAAATCCTGAAACAGAATAAAAATGGTAACCACAGTATTAAAGCGGCTGTCTCTTTATCAAATCGAAACGTTATAGTGACTCTCAAAAATATGTTCCTAAAAAATCCTATAAGAAAAGAATCACCAAAAAGCAAATCGATTGTCACTCAACTATCTTTAAAATTTAAGCGATAGAAAATCATCTCCGTGTATCGGAACGTATTTCTGCGATTTGCTATAGTTCATTATTCTGCAATCTTTTTATTCCGGTTCTGGATATACGCATTTTTAATGGCTGAATATGGCTCAATGGCTGCCTCTTTCAGAGCTTCATAATCACCCAGGTGAAAGGACATGGTGTTAATTTTGTCATAAGCCTGAATTCCGAGAGACAACTCCCAGGGTTCCACATAATTAACCGGTTTTAAAAAATAGTCGCCGGCAAATCCCACCGTGTCTCTTAAGGTGGACGGTCCTAAAATCGGCCACACCAGGTAGAATCCCTCCCCCATTGAGTAAGAACCCAGGGTCTGGCCGAAGTCTTCATCCGAGGTATGTTTGTCATGATACTCCTGGGCAACCTGGACAAATCCGAGAAGTCCAACCGTGCTGTTAATAACAAATATCTCAACTTCGGTTCCGGCTTCGGGAAGTTTCCATTGCAGCAAGTTATTTACCAGTCTGACCGGAAATAAAAGATTGTGGAAAAAGTTTTTAACGCCCTTTCGCACCGGGGTCGGTGTAACGGCTTTATATCCTTGAGTAATGGGTTTAATAGCGGCAAAATATAAAAAATCGTTAAATCCGTACATGGCATAATTAAAATAGTACAAAGGGTCTGAAACATCATCTAAAAGCGCTTCATCATCATCGTAGTCTTCCATCAGCTCATCGTCCAGATCGTCTGTTTCAGCCTGGTCCACGGTATTTTGTGAAACATACCACTCGGGTGTGGCAGACTTTAGGTTTTTGTAGTCAGGCAAGGGGAAGTCCTGGATAAGAACGGGTTGGATGGTATGCAGGTCTTTTGCATAAGAGTGATTGAACAAAAAGAGAATTACGCAGGTGATTGTCAGGAACAAGAAACAATTTCTTTTATTCATAATGGCGGGTTTCCTTTTAAAAGAAACGCAACAGACGTTAAGAATCGTAAAACTTTGCGCATTAAATAGTTTACAAAGATTTCTTTTTATCTTTTGCAAAAATAAATTTTCTGACCAGTGACTCGACATCAAGAGATGCCTCTGTATTGTATATTTCTTCTCCCGGTTCAAGCGTAATGTCAGAGCCTCCCGGTGAAATTTCAATGTACTTTTGACCTATTATACCAGAAGTCTTAACGGATGCAATACTATCTTCGGTCAGGACAATGCTTTTATCAATACGGAATTCAACTTTTGCCACCAATCGTTTTTTATCGATGGAAATCCCTGAAACCGTTCCTATTTCGACACCGACCATTTCAACTCTGGCTCCCTGTTTTAAACCCGATACAGAGGAAAAATATGCAAAAACAGGATATCGTTTATCACGAATCAGGTTGACCTCTCCTAGAACAATGAACAGATACCCGACACATAAAAGGCCCACCAATGCAAATATGCCCACATAAAATTCTATTTTTCGCTTATTCATTTTTAACCTTTATCATGCTCTGTTTTACTAACGAGGCAGTTCGCTGAGCTCATCTCCATGAATGAAAGCATTCAGTATTTTATTTTCAGAGTAAAACAATTGTGTTTGTGATCCCTCAAACTGTATCATACCATCATCCAACATGGCAATTCTTTGTGCGATATTGAATATCTCCGGGATATCATGGGTAACGATAACGGCCGTAAATCCGAACTTTTGTTGATATTCGGTAATCATCTTATGAACACTTTTCTTTCTTATGGGATCAAGACCGGTGGTGGGCTCGTCAAACAACACAATTTGAGGATCCGTTACCAGGGCACGGGCCAACGCCACCCTTTTTCTCATACCTCCTGAAAGCTGCGCAGGATATTTATGTTCAGTACCGGTAACGCCCAATTGTTCCATTAAAGCCGATACCTTATCCTTGATTTTGGTGTTCGGGACGTCGGGGTCCTCCAATAGCGGCAGCGCAATATTATCGTAGATATTCATGAAATCAAACAGAGCGTTATCCTGAAACATATAGCTTAGTTTTTTTTGAAACGCTTTTTTTTTGGTTCTTGAAAGTTTGGCCAATGATTCGCCCTGTATAAGTATTTCCCCTTTGTCCTGTTCAAGTAATCCTATGATATGTTTAAGCAACACCGATTTCCCGGTACCACTTTTACCAATGATCACAGTAATTTCTCCTTTGAAAACTGACATGTTAACCCCTTTGAGCACATGAAAATTTTCAAAGCTTTTTTTTACATCCATAAATTCTATGAGCGGTATCGTCATAATTTAAACCAGAAAAAATGTAATAATGTAATCAAATATCAAAACAGCAACACAGGAATGTACCACAGCGTTGGTCGTGGATAAGCTTACCCCGCGCGCACCGAATCCACTGTAAAGATGGGTGTAATATCCGCGATAACAACAGATAGTACAGACAACCACGCCAAAGACAAGTGCTTTGTAGAATCCACCGGTAATATCGTTAAGATAGACACTTGTGATAACCGTATCCATATATACGTATCGATTAATGCCCAGCATGATGGAGCCGGATATATACCCACCGATAATACCGACGACATCGAAAAGGGCTGTTAACAGGGGGACGCTTATAATGCTGGCAATGAGTCGTGGCGTAAAAAGAAATCGTACCGGATTGATATGCATTGTTTTTAATGCATCAATCTGCTCGGAAACTCTCATGACACCAAGTTCTGCAGACATTGCAGACCCTGCCCTGGCAGCTACCATGATTGCCGTAAACACAGGCCCCAGTTCACGAACCAGTGTCATTGCAACGGCAGATCCCAAAGCGGCTTCCGATCCGAATTTAATCAGGGAATAATATCCCTGAAGACCTAAAACCATACCGGTAAAGAGTCCGGTCAATGCAATGACGAAAATGGATTTTGCACCGATAAACCATGTCTGCTCAATGATTTTTGAAAATTGAACAGGCTGTCTGAAGCAATTTAAAAACCCAATGGAAAAAAACAGTACCGTTCTTCCGAACGCCTGGCATTTTGTAATGATGAATCGACCGAGTTTTTCTATGGGAATCGCAAGCATGACGTCTTTATATATCCTTGGTTTTAAAATTACAAGCAGGAGAAACGGCTTCAGTTGTAAATTGGCGAAAAAGCCTGCTGGTAATTTGCATTAATACGTGTTAAAAATAGCATTACGTATATTATGAATTAACACGTAGAAAAAAATGAGGTGAGCCTGTGTCACAAAAAATCACATTAAGCGTTCCGGATTTGCTCCATGAAAAATTAGAAGAGTGGCGTGCTTCGTTTAACCTTTCCAAAATGTTCCAGGAAGCTTTAACAGAAGCCATACACAAGAAAGAGGAATTTCAAAGGCGCTTTTCAGAAGACTTCGATATCTCCGATGTTGTCAAGCGATTGCGACAGGAAAAGGTTGTATGGGAAAAAAACTTTTTTAAAACAGGTAAAAAAGAAGGCATCAAATGGGCAAAGAGTGCCCATTATGAAAATTTATTATACGTATTGGGATTCACCGATGCGTATAAATTAATATCCGATCCGAGAATGAATGAATATTTTGAAAAATTATACCAGTCCTCTGATCTTGAAAAATATGCTGATTATAATTCTGTTCAACATGAACAAGTGTTTATGCAGGGCTGGCTGGAAGGCGTTTTTGAACTATGGGAACAGGTAAAGGAACAATTGTAATGATGGAAACAGGCGCTACTATTCTTGGCATTGATATCGGTTCCATTAACGTCCATATCATACTTTTAGATCATTTCGGTAAAATATCGCATATGGACAGCATTGCCCATGAAGGCGAGGTACAAAAGGCTGTTTGTACAGTGTTGAACCAGATTGATATCAAAACTATACACGGTATCGCTACCACGGACACCACACCCTCTTTTATATTAAAAGATAAATCCTATGATGATCAATTGAGCATCGTTCGTGCCGCCAAATTTCTTCATTCCAGGTTTGACGCTGTTTTACATGTTGGGGGAGAAAACTTTTCATTAAGCCGGTTTGATCGGCAGCTTAACTATGTTGGTGCATATCACAATACTTCGTGTGCTGCCGGAACCGGCAGTTTTCTGGATCAGCAGGCACGAAGACTGAATTTATCAAACGGCAGCGCCCATCTAAGTCAACTTGCGATGGACAATACCCGAAAGATTCCGCAGATCGCAACACGGTGTGCTGTTTTTGCTAAAACGGATCTCATTCATGCACAACAGGAAGGCTACAATGTTGAACAGATCTGTGACGGATTGTGTCACGGCCTTGCTAAAAACTTATCCAATACGTTGTTTAAAAATAAAAATATCGGTGATGAAATTATTTTTTGCGGAGGCGTTTCTCATAATATCAGCGTTAAAAACCACCTGGAATCCATCACAGGCCATCAATTTATCACAGACAGTTTCTCAAACTATTATGGTGCCATTGGCGCAGCGTTGTGTCTGAATGATGAACACAAAGAACATGTGAAGGCACAACCGGTCAGGCTGCATCGGGTGGACGATATTTTTACCAGGGATATAACAGAAAAATGTATATCATATCCGCCACTGTCACTGGTTTTATCCAGATATCCTGATTTTAACCAGGTCACTTCCTATACAATGGGGGATGTTGAAGCCGATATTTACCAGGAGCCGGACGCCATTGGGCATATAGAAGGTTTTCTGGGGCTTGATGTCGGATCTACCAGTACCAAAAGTATACTCGTAGACAAGAAGGGCAATCCAGTCGTGGGGTTTTACACAAAAACCGCTTCAAGACCTGTTGCAGCCGTACAAAAGCTGTTCAAAGCGTATGACAGGTTTTTCAACAAATATAATATAAACGTGACCATTAACGGCTGTGGAACAACCGGATCAGGCCGGAGAATCAGTGCCAAAATTATCGGGGCCGATATTGAACCTGATGAAATTACGGCACACGCCATTGCCGCCGCCCACATAAATCCGGACGTTGACACGATTATAGAAATTGGCGGACAAGACGCCAAATTTACCCTGCTTAAAGACGGCATGGTAACCTCCTCTGTTATGAATACGGTTTGTGCTGCCGGCACAGGCAGCTTTATTGAAGAGCAGGCATTGAAGCTTGGCTGTCCCTTGTCTGAATATTCCCAATATGCAGAGGATGTAAGTGCTCCGATGGCAAGCGACCGGTGTACCGTATTTATGGAAAGGGATATCAATTATTACTTTGCACGCGGACACAGTAAAAACCAGGTATTGGCCTCTGTTCTGCATTCCGTCAGGGACAATTATCTGACCAAGGTCGCCAATCAGGCAAAAATTGGGAGCTGTATCCTTTTTCAAGGCGCGACAGCAAAAAACAAAGCCCTTGTGGCAGCTTTTGAACAAAAATTAAACAAACCGATTCACGTTTCTAAATACTGTCATCTGACCGGGGCTCTTGGGGTTGCCCTGATGGTTAAAAAAATGGCGATCGAATCAAGTGGTTTTAAGGGATTTGATTTGTGGGAAAATAAAATCCCGGTGCGTCAGGAAGTCTGCAAGTTATGTCAGAATCATTGCAAGCTGACCATTGCCCAAATGGCAAAAGAGACATTGGCATATGGTTTTTTATGCGGCCGGGACTACGACACCCAAAAAAGGGTTGCTAAAAAGAAGACTCACAATTTATTACGGATTCGAAAAGAATGTGTTCCTAAGATTAAAAACACACCACCGCCACAGGCTGTCACCATAGGAATTCCCAAAGGACTTCATCTGTTTGAAGATTATGAATTCTGGCACTATTTTTTTTCAAAACTGGGGTTTCGAACCATCAGCAGTGATCCTTTAAAGGCCCCGGTTAAAATTGGCAAGTCCCTGGCTACCGCAGAATTTTGCGCACCGGTGACAGCGCTCCACGGGCAGATAAAGTATCTGTCAGAAAAAGCAGATCATATTTTCCTGCCTTTTTATTTTGAGGAGAAACAAAAGAAAAAAGACCATCGCCGCCAATATTGCTATTATTCCCAATTTGCCCCATCCGTTCTTTCATGTCTTGACGGTGCGCACAAAGACAAAATTATTTCACCTGTTATTAAATATCTGTACACCAGCTTTCATACAAAGCTTGAGCTATATAAGGTTTTAAAAAAGATATCCGGGCAACAATCATTCTTTAGTATTTCATCAGCATACGACGATGCCCTTGTCTTTAAAGCCGTTATTAAAGAGAGTCAGATTCGCCGATACCAGTCGTTGAAGAACAAAGACAAACTTAATATCGTGTTACTTGGCCGACCTTACACAGTGTTAAGTAATAAAATGAACAACAATATTCCCGGGCTCTTTGAGAACCTGGGCGTTCTAACCTTTTTCCAGGATATGCTTGACTCAGCCTCCCATGATTTCAGCCCTATTGAACCGCTGCTCAAAGAAGTACACTGGAAATATGCGGCCGCTATTTTAAAAGCAGCCTATATCGCGGCTAAAACAGAAAATTTATATCCCGTATTTGTCAGTTCCTTCAGGTGCGCACCGGACTCTTTTGCCATTGACTATTTTAAACAGATCATGGAGAGCTTTGACAAACCCTACCTGGTGCTGGAGCTGGATGAACATGATTCAAGTGTAGGCTATGAAACAAGAGTTGAGGCCGCTGTTCAGGCGTTTAAAAATCACAGGCAGGCGACTTCTCCTGCTAAGCCGGTTATTCATCTTAACTCTCTTAATCCTCAATTTATTAACAAAATTGAAGGCAAAACCATTATTTTCCCCAACTGGGATACCTTTGCCGGATCACTTATTGTATCTGTTTTTAAAAATGAGGGGTATTCCGCATTTTTGATGGAAGAGACACAGGACACCTTAAAAAAATCCATTTTGACGAACTCCGGCCAATGTATTCCACTTAATGCAGTGGCAGCCGGATTCATTCATACTGTTGAAAAGTATAACCTGGATCCATCCAGGTGCGTCCTCTGGCTCAACCACTCTGAAATTGCATGTAACATTAAGCTTTACCCGTACCATATCAAAAAAATTCTGTCCCGCCATGGCCATGGATTTGAGAACTCGCATATCTACAAAGGGGAGCTTTCTCTGTTTGATATATCTTTTACAGCTTCAACCAATGCGTACTTTGCGTATATGTTCGGTGGATTGCTTCGAAGTATCGGATGCAAAATCCGGCCCTATGAAATTAACCCGGGTGAAACGGATAAGGCGTTGAACCAGGCCCTACAGATTTTATGTCACGCATTTGAAACCTCTTTATCAAAAGAAGATGCGCTCAAGCAAGCCATGGTCTTATTTGAAAAAATTGAAACACGGGATGAATATCGGCCCAAGGTTGGGATTTTCGGCGATCTGTATGTCAGGGATAACCATATTATGAATCAGGACCTGATTCGTTTTATCGAAAAACATGGTGGCGAGGTAATTACCACACCCTACTACAAATATCTTAAAATCATCGCCAGTTCATATTTTAAGAAATGGTTTAAGGAGGGTAAATATCTAAGTCTGATCTCCAACAGTGCTCTGCTCTTTGCCATGCAGGCGATGGAACGCAAATATTATAAATACTTTGAACTGATTCTTGACTCATCCCAGTTTGATGTAAAAAATGTTAAAGAAGATGTTTTATACGAGTACGGCTTGTTGCAGGAGCATACCGGAGAATCAATGGATAATGTGTTGAAAATTCATCATTTGATGAATGAACACCCCGATCTCAAGCTTCTTGTTCAAACCAACCCGGCTTTCTGCTGTCCCGGTCTGGTTACCGAGGCCATGGCCCAAAAGCTTGAGAAAAAAACAGGGGTACCGATTGTCAGTATCACTTATGATGTTTCAGGGGGAAACAAAAACAAGGTTATTATCCCATTTTTACGAAACACATTGTTAAAGGATCAGTCCCATAATTTAAAGGTTTCGGTCTGACGTTCTCCGGGTAGATAATCTTTGATATTTGGATATTTAAGTAAAAAATTGTTTTGGAATTCAATCCGGGAGACATTAAATCGGTTGTGGCTGTCAACCGCTCCCCGATACCGAAGGTAAAATTCATCGTAGTTTTTTAGATGTTTTTCAATCTTGTGGTCCCTGATGTTGTAAAAATTGATATAGGTGTATTTCAACAGGGCTTCGAATTCCGTCAGATATTTTTGCAGACTCTTGGTATGCAGAACCACCGTTCTGTTGTCATAGTATTTTTGAATGTTATGGACCCATTCAAAATCTTTTCCTTTAAAAATAGTATGGTTGTCAGTGGTGAATTTTACCAGTTGATGGATAGCGAACTGATTTTTAACCATTAAAATTCTCAATTCTTTTATAAAATCGATGGTCTTTTTGATCTCATGTATCCGTGCCTCCACCTTGCTTAAATTCTCGAGTTTTACAAGGGCTGCATCAAGATCGAGTGTACTTGTTTTGACGCGCTCACTTAAATGAACAATCTGCCTGGCTGCCGGTGGAAGATGGGCATATTTATTTTTTTCCATATACCTTATGTATAAAAACCACTCTGAAAAACAGGCAATGGAAAAAGTTGCCAGAAAAATAATAATGACGATCATGCCGGATTGCTTACGAATTTTATATATAAAATAAGGCGTTGTCACGGGTGCACACAAAACCATGGCTGCCCACCACCTGGGGTGATTTTTTGTATAGCATTCATAAAGAATAAATGACGCCAGTACTACCACATATGGAAAGTAGATGTAGAACACTAAAGACCGCCTTTATAAGTTTTTATTTGATGATAAAACCCATTGATTTCTATCCTTGCAGCACCGTCACTGTCCGTACGCCATACCTGAGTACCCATCTTTTTATACCTTTCAAGTACAGCCGTGTGGGGAAAACCGTATCTGTTGTTAAAGCCGCACGATATTATTACACTTTTAGCCTGGACTTGATCAAGAAAAACTTTTGAACTTGAAGTATTGCTGCCGTGATGTGGAGCCAGCAGAAAATCTGACTGAAGAGCCGCCCCAAAGGTGCCTGCCAAATGGGTTTCTCTTTGTTTTAAAATATCACCCGGAAAAAGCATGGAAAAATTTTGATAGTTCAGCTTGAAGACAAGAGAGTTATTATTGAGATTGTACCCGGATTCGGGATACTGGGAAACAAAAAAGGTAAGTTTTGTATTGCCGATGCGAAATACCCGGTTTAAAGATGATGGATTGATAATTTTTGTCGCCTTGTTTTTGCAGGCAGCCATCAGCTGAGCGTATTTTTTTGAATGTTTTACATCTTGGTTTTTAATAAGGTTTTTGACCGTAAACGTCTTAAGTACATATATCAGACCGTTCATATGATCCGACTCCGGATGTGTTAAAACGACAGTATCAATGGAACGAATATTATGTTGCCATAAAAAAGGGGCAACGATAAAACGGCCGGTATCAAACCGGGACATATCTGAAAATCCACCACCATCTATCAAAATAGTGTTGTTATCCGGCGTTTGAACCACCGTACTATTGCCCTGGCCAATGTCAAGAACGGTAATCTCCATATTTGAAGATTCTTTGTTCTCAACGATCCTGTATAAAAAAGAGATACAAAAAAAAGATAAAATGGTGATCACAAGAAGCAGTCCATCTCTTTTTTTCGAGGATGAATATCTTATATAAAAGTATATTAATGCCATTGTCAGATAGAATGAAAAGATTGCCCCAAAGGAGATATTCGGAACGGTCTGCCATGCAAAAGGTATTTGATTGAGATAGGATGCCATATCAATCACCGCACGAATCAAACCCAAGCTGATATCGATCAAAAAATCGGATGCAATGGGCCAGAGACCTGACAGGCAAAACGCTGTTAACCCTAAAGAAAGTACAACAAACCCGGTAACAGGAACGGCAATAATGTTTGAAAAAAGCTGAACATGTGAAATGGTGTGAAAATAAAAAGCAGTTAATGGTAAGGTGCCAAGACCTGCAAAAAATGTAACAAGCACTATGGATGCAAAATGCGCAACAAGGCGATTTTTACATTTTATGAGTATCGGGTTGACCATTGATAAGCCGCATATGATAAAGAGAACTGCAAAAAAAGACAATTGAAATGAAATGGAAAAAAGAGCCGCAGAATCGATTAGCAATATTATTATTGCGGCGGTGAACAGACTTGAGACCAGGTCTTTTTCCCGTTCAAAAACAAGGGCACATACAAAGGCTGTAATCATGATGTAAGCCCGCTGTGTTGATGGCGAGAATCCTGAAAAGACCGCATAAAAAGTCAGCGGCAAAAGGCTTACCAGCCACGCGGTTTTCCGGGCATTTCCCCTGGCAGCCCAGAAGGTAAAATTTCCAATAAAATGATAAAAAATAAGAAAAGACACTCCGCCTACAATGGACAGATGCAAACCTGAAATGGCTAACAGGTGACTGATCCCGGCTTTTGAGAACATATCTCTCAGGTCCTGGGTGATGGCTTCTTTTTTGCCTGTAACCAAAGCGGTCAATATTCTGCCGGATGGCATGTTTTGGGTGTGATCCCAAAGAATACGGGAATGAAAATTATTTCTATGGTTTTCAATTTTTCGGATGATTCGGGTGGTCAAACCGATGTGAGAATCCGAATTAAAAAGAATACGCACACCTTTAATATTTGAATAGGCAGTGGCATGGAGTCGCCTGAATTTCATGTATGTAACATAATCAAATCCACCCGGGTTTAAAAAATTACGAATCGGCCTGATGGCTGAAGAAAATTGAATCACATCATTGAATTGAGGTTCTTTGTCACTGCTTTCGAATGTGCCGTATAAAGTTAATTGTAACCTGCCTGTGACAGCAACGGGCGGTTGCTCTTTGATGGCGATACTTTGACACAAGACAGTCAGTCGCGTCCGGTGGGTGTAATGTTTTTTAAACCCGGTCACACGGGCCGTGATGATAACTTTGTCTTTTCCGGTATAGTTATAAATATGATGTGGCGGCAGGCCGGGAAAGATAATCGTTTGGATGGAGTAAACCCCGAACAGAAAGAAAACCAGGTGACCAAACAGGATCAGATGTTTTTTTAAACCACAGACAATGATTATGACAAGAACAAAAAAGAGACTTATAAGCCATGGCAGGAATACACCCGGGATGTATTTACCCAGAACGATACCGGCTAAAAGAGATGCCAACAGGAAAAAAGATGGTGGCGTTAACGATTGACTGAATAATCTCACATCACCATAAATCTCCTATAGATATGTTTATTTAATACGCTTTATATCTGCACCCAGGTTTGAGAATTTTTTTTCAATGGATTCATATCCCCGGTCCATATGATACACCCGGGAAATGGTCGTTGTGCCCTCTGCGATAAGCCCTGCAATAACCAACGATGCACTGGCGCGAAGATCGGAAGCCATAACCTGGGCTCCCTGGAGGTTTTTTACCCCCCTGACTGATGCATAATTTCCGCCTGAAATTGTAATGTCCGCTCCCATTCTAAGCAGCTCATTGGCATGGATAAACCTGTTTTCAAATATAGATTCATGGATCACACTGTTTCCATTGGCAATGGTCATAAGCGTCATGAACTGCGCCTGCATGTCTGTGGGAAACCCTGGGTACGGCAAAGTTTTGATATCAACACTGTTGATATCGGGTTTGCCTTGAATACGCAACTGCCCGGAATCGGTTATAACATTGGCCCCGGTGGTTTTCAACTTGCTGATAATACCGCCGATATGATCCGGTGTGCAGCCGTTGATCATGACATCCCCGCCTGTGGCAGCCGCCGCCACCATGAAGGTCCCGGTTTCAATTCTATCGGGAATGATGTGAATATCGGTTGGGTTGAGGGCGTCAACGCCTTCAATGGTTACAATGGCAGTCCCTGCCCCTGATATTTTTGCCCCCATTTTTATGAGCGCTTCGGCAAGAGCAACAATTTCAGGTTCCCGTGCCGCATTTCTTAATGTGGTGGTGCCTTTTGCCAACGTCGCCGCCATCATTAAATTTTCCGTGCCGGTCACGGTTGGAATATCAAAATAGATCTCATTACCAATCAACCGGGGGGCTTTGGCCTCGATATATCCGTGATCAATGGTAATGGTGGCCCCTAACGCTTCAAGGCCTGTCAGGTGCATATTAACAGGTCTTGCACCGATAGCGCACCCGCCGGGCAAAGAGACCTTGGCATGGCCGAACCGGGCAACAAGCGGTCCTAAAACGAGTATAGAGGCCCGCATTTTTCTGACAAGATTGTATTCCGCCTCTATCTTGTGAATGGATGACGCATCCACTTCAAGCTGCCCTTGTCCCACAACACACCGCGCACCCAGATCTTCCAAAAGAAGCCGGATGCTTTGGATATCCATTAAATTGGGTACATTGGAAAAAGTTAAGGCGCCGTTAACCAGAATACTTGAAGCGATCAAAGGCAGGGCGGCATTTTTCGCACCGCTGATGGTGACTTCACCTTCAAGTTTCCTGCCGCCGATTATTTGTATTTTATCCATATGAAATGCTTTTGCTGCAATAGGTTATATTAAGTTATGGTTGGCTTGCGTCTCATTTCATACCTCGAGTATAATTTAATAAAACTCAAACCTTTTTTTTATAGTATCGGGATGCATTTTTATGATTTTTATGCAAAAAACTCAAGCATTATTTAAGATGACCGTTTCACCTGACTTTAATTACAGCTATGGGCTTAAATGCGAAACGTCATTGTATTGAAAACTAAAAGGGTTTAACCAAAATTGGCTAAACCCTTTATTTCTTTGTGGTACCTGGGACGAGAGTTGAACTCGTACAGACAATTTGTCCGAGGGATTTTAAGTCACCCCCTCCAAGTTTCCTATATTCCTTAATAGAAGCGGGAATCCTTTAATCTTAAGGGTTTCCGCTTTCTTTGTTTTGGTTAATACTCGCCTCTTTTAGCATATATTGGATTATATTGGAAGGTTTTTCACACACAGATTCACACACGGAATATTGAAATGCACCCCCCTACTCTATCTAAAAAAACACAGAACATTATTCTTTTAATCCCCTCAACAATCCAGCAACCGCCCTACCCTCAATAACATTTTCTCCATCCTGATTTTCAATCCAGCTTTTTATGACAATCTCTTCAGGTTCTCTACTGACAGAAACAATCTCAAACCAGGCAGTGAGAGTATCCCCTATATGAACGGGACGTAAGAATTCCAAAGTCTGGGATTTATAAATAGCACCAGTACCAGGGATATGCATTCCCACAAGAGTTGAAAACAATGATGCTGATAACATCCCATGGGCAATTCTTTGACCAAAAAATGTCTGTTTGGCAAATGATTCATCAATATGAAGAGGATTTGTATCACCGGTGATTGCTATAAAATGAGACAAATCTTTTTCGGTGATTGTTTTTGTCAGAGATGCTTTCTGTCCGATCTTGAGGTCATCGAAAGTTGTTAATTGATGGGTCATGGGTTCAGTCCTTGTTTACTGGGATCTTATTGATATCGCGATACCTTAACACAATTTTTTCGGTTGAATTTGAAAATTTGAGAAATTTATTTTTTTGAGACCGTTTTTTCATCCCAAATCACAAAATCTGTACAATCTATATGTCGCGGTATATGTCGCTCGTTTTTTTCTGCGCTATTTAGAAAAACGGTTTCTTAAGCTTCCAACTTGAAATATCAACAAGTCACTTCTTGAAAAATTCTATCATTTCATCAACAATTCCTGCAGCGCTGTCTGTCGTTTACTGATATCCTGATTTTTAACCGCCATGGCAAGTGCCCTGCGAGTACCGACAAATACTGCCAGTTTTTTTGCTCTGGTTATACCGGTATAGATCAGATTTCGGAAGAGCATTTTAAAGTGCTGTGTCAGTACTGGAATAATTACAACTTCAAATTCACTGCCCTGGGATTTGTGTATGGTAATAGCATATGCCAGATCGAGTTCCATGATATCTGTTTGCTTGTAATGAACCAGGCGATTATCAGGATAAAAGGCAACGGAACAGGTTAAATCTACATTATCAATATCTTGTATAACACCGATATCACCATTAAAAACACCCAGGTCATAATTATTACGTCGATGAATCACACGATCCCCAATCCGGAATATTCTTTCTCCCACCTTTAATTGTCGTTTACCTTCAATAAAAGGATTTGAAGTTTCCTGGATTACCCTGTTTAAGCTGATTGTTCCGAGACTCCCACGTGTCATTGGAGAAAGGATTTGTATTTCACATTTGCCGTAATATTTGGGTATCCATTCCTGATAAAGCTTTCGGACAACATCTAAAGCAGAGAATCCATAGTGCAGCGATGACCATGGATGTACTTTTTTCAAAACTGAAAACAATTCTTCAATTTTGGTTTCAGCTTGATATACTTTTTCCAGATTTACATGCTCAAATTTTTTCGGAATTGTTATTTCTGTTTCATAAGGTATTACCGGTTCCTGAACCCTGAATTCAAAGAAGTCAGAACCATCAGATTCGTCTGAAATATTGTTTTCCAATTCAGTTTGTTTCAGGTCATAAAATCTTTTAACCCGTGAAATAAAACTGATCTGCTCTTTGGTTGCCTCATCTGAATCCAGGAATAAACAATCCGTCTTATCTTGCCATATTTCAGGTTTTTTAAATGGTGATTTAATCCAAGGAGTATCACCTCGATTAATCTGGTGGGCATATTTAATGATCAATGATTCCTGTGCCTGTCGAAAGATCTTTGTCAATCGAAAACAAGGAACTGATTCAGAAGCAATGATATCTTTTAAAACATTACCGGCACCAACAGATGGTAATTGATCAGAGTCACCAATGAATAGAACCTGGGCGTTTTTAGGAACAGCTTTGAGAAGAGATGCTGTCAAATTGATATCAAGCATTGAACATTCATCAACTATCAGAAAATCTGTTTTTAAAGGTGTCTCTTCATCTTTTTTGAATTTGCCACCTTGCCATCCCAATAACCTATGAATGGTTTTGGATTCTTTGCCGATGACATCCATCATCCTTTGAGCCGCCCTCCCTGTTGGTGCCGCTAAAAGGACTTTTAACCCCATTGCTTCAATTAATTTAACAATGACAAGAGTGGTGGTTGTCTTTCCACATCCAGGACCACCGGTAAGGATTGAAAATTTTTCACAGACAATCCCCTTAGCAGCATCTGCTTGTTCGTCACTCAAAGATATGTTTTTTACTTCACAATATCGGGATA
>CAZLTD010000060.1:0-33775 GCA_964562385.1 uncultured Desulfobacula sp. | reverse complement strand
TCGACGCTGATTTTATTATGTAGGGGTCATTATTGCACGCTGATCAACAGACAAGGCTCCCCTTCAAGCAATTATTCACAATATTCAGGCCACTATTTATGGGGCTCAGAAAAAGAAAGAACAGGCCAAAATGACCCTTGAAAAAGCCATTGCTGTTTTCCCAGACTATCTGCCACCCTACCAGGCACTTGCAAAATATTATTTAACCGAAAAAAATACTGAAAAAGCGATTGAACAATTTCAAACCCTGATAGACAAAAGTCCCAACTCACCCTTTCCACATATGATGATCGGTACTATTCTTGAAAGCAAAAAAGAGTATGACAAAGCCGCAGAGCATTACAAAAAGGCCCTTGAGATAAACCCGGAGTTTGCGCCTGCTGCCAACAATCTGGCCTACCATTTGATAGAAAGAACAGACCAAGCCGATGAAGCTCTTCGACTTGCCAGAATTGCCAAAGAAAAAGTACCGGACGATCCCTATATAATGGATACCCTTGGAATGGCCTACTATAAAAAGGGCTTGTATGGGAATGCGGCCAATGAATTTTTAGACAGTTCCCTTAAACTTAAAAACAATCCTGTTGTCTTTTATCACCTGGGATTGGCATATTATAAAAAGGGAGATAAAAGCCAGGCCATTGCATCCTTAAAAAAGGCACTGAAAATGGATTCCTCTTTTAAAGAAGCAGACCACGCCAAAAAAATTTTGGCTGAATTGAATAAATAGATTTGTTAAAAGTCGTCCATTAGGACATGTTTGTAAAAAATGCACCCGTCGTTTTTATTTAATAATTGACGGGTGTTTATTTTTGTGGTGCCTGCTTGACTTAACCCTCAAAAGTATATTAATATACTTAATATATTAAATCCTATTCAATTCCTGAAACCCATTTTGAACTTGTAATACTTTGCCCCCAATTCGTTTAATTATTTTATCATATATGATAGCCATGGAGGTGACGGCATGAGCGATTTTTTAAGAAATCTCAGAGGTTCACATAAGAAAGAAAAATCACATCCACGACGGAATCTTGATGGTCATTATTATCCTAAGTCTGATCGAAGACGTATTGCTGACAGGCGCTTCACCAATTCTGAAGGTCTGGACTCTCTTTTTTCCTGTTTAAATGATCTGCTTCCCCGGCTTGTCGAAACGACGACACAACTGGCAGATACCCTGGAACAAAAACAAGAGGATAATGGTCCATTGATAGAGGCAAGAATTCGCCAGCATAATGCGATATCGCTGTTTTTTGACAATTTAAACAGTTTATTCAGTGAGGAACCCAAAAGCTATCCTGCTGATAAAAGTGTGAAAGCGACTGCCAGTTATGCCTCCGGAACCCATTATACCAAGGATGATATCCTGAAAATCATCCGGGAGATGCGAAAAGACGGAACCACGTATGCCATTATCGCGGACTATCTGAAAGATAAGGGCATTCCCACCTTCTCCGGACGAGGTGAGTGGCATGCCCAGACGATACACAGGCTGTGCAAGTAAAGGCCAGCTATAATAATTGCCTTTTGCCCCGATTTCTGCGTTGCCAAAAAAATTTAACCGGAGAAGTATTGGCCATACTTCTCCGGTTAAATTTTCCCTGCACCTTGAACTTAAAACAAAATTCTGATTTTTAGAGGCACCTTAAAATCAGCCTTTTTTTAATCCTTTGCTGATGATTTTAAATGCCGTTGTGAGCGTTGGTTTTACAAAATCTTTTTGATCGTTCAACAATCTTTTTGAATCCACCCACAAAACAATACCGGCATAGGATGCCCATAGAACATCGGCCAGAGCCACCGGATGTTCATCAATAAAGATTCCTTCCTCAATCCCCTGCTTTACCACTTCGATAATAGCACCGTGGGCAAAAGCGGAATGCTCCTTGATCTGCTGCAATACTTCATCTGATAAATTTTTTAAAGTTTCACCGGACTGAAGATGAAACAGGTTAATAAGTATATTGGAATCATAATCATACACTTCTATGAAAACATCCCGAAATCGTTCGATTTTCTCTTCAACTGAGATCTCTTCTTTAAGCACTTTTTGTATCTCATCGGCCAGATGCTTTAAAATTTCAATGGATAAGGATGTATGCAACTCTTCTTTATTTTTAAAGTACAAATACAATGTGCCCGGACTTAACTCGGCTTCAGAAGCTATCTCTTCCATGGTAGCGGTGTTAAACCCCTTTTGCGAAAAAACCATTCGGGCTGCCGCAATTATTTCCTGCCGTCTCTGTTCTTTTTCTCTCTGCTTGCGCTCAAATATGCCCATTCCCTGTACTCCCATCATTTTTTGAATCTCATTCATAAACTATATCGACGGTTGAAAAATACAGAAATCTGCCGAAAATCGCAAGTAAAAGATTTAAAAAAAATAAATTTAATCAAATTTATGATTTGATTTTAACCTCTTTTGGCAGACACATCAACAATACCGGCAATGATAAGGGCTCCTCCGGGATTACCATATAGATACAATCACGCCCTTGGGAAAACTTCCCTTACCCTATACGCCGTTTTCATGATATGATACCTGACACTTAAAAAAAATGGTATGGAGAAAAAAGATATGCCAAAAACAACATATTGGGCCGACAACTACGTCCAGAAACTAACCACCGCTAAAAAGGCGTTAAAACATATTCATCCGGGACAGAGAGTATTTATCGGCTCGTCCTGCGGAGAACCCCAGCACCTGGTCACTGAACTGTCCGATATTTCAGTACGCTTCACAGACCTGGAGATCGTCCGTCTTCTCAGTGTTGAAAGCGGGCCTTTAACCTTGATTGCCAACCGGTCACACTCCCAGCAATTTAACATTCGCTCATTTTATCTGGGATCTGCTTCGCCCAACAATATCCGTCGCAACAAGCGATTTATCACCCCTATAAACCTGTCACAGATCCCCCATCTGTTTAAATCCAGGATGATGCCGATCAATGCCGCACTTATCCAGGCGTCCCCCCCGGATGATTTCGGATGGATGAGCCTTGGGGTTTCCGTTGATATTACACTGGCAGCCTGTGAAAGTGCTGATATCGTCATCTGCCAGGTCAATTCCAAAATGCCGAGGGTCCTGGGCAGAAGCTTTATCCATGTCAATGATGTGGACCATATCGTCGAGCATGATGAAGAGCTATTGACCATACAACCGCTGCCAGAAACCGATGCTGCCAATACAATTGCCAAGCATATGTCCCGGTTGATTGATGACGGGTCAACACTCCAGATCTCCCTTGGCGTCACTCATGAAGCTGTCATGCTTTGCCTGGCAGACAAAAACGACATCGGGGTCCATTCTCAATACCTGTCTGACGGTCTGATGCGACTGTTTTCCATGGGGGTCATCACCAATAAGAAAAAAGGCTTTAATGATGGTAAACTTGTGGCCGGAAGTGCGGTGGGATCAAATCTTCTTTATGATTTTATTGATGATAATCCATCCATCGATTTCTACCCTTCCGATTATATCAACAACCCATCCATCATTGCACGGCACAATAAGATGGTCTCTTTAAATACTGCCATGGCCATTGATCTGACCGGGCAGGTGGCGGCCGACGCCCTGCCCTTTAACAACTATACCGGCATTAACGGCCTTTTAGACTTCACCCGGGGTGCTGCCATGGCCCCTGAGGGCAAATCGATTTTAATGATGACCGCCACCTCTGATCATGGCAATAAAAGCCGCATTGTGCCGACGCTTTCAGATATTTCCGTGGTCGTTCCCCGCGGCGATGTCCAGTTTGTGGCTACTGAGTTCGGTGTTGTAAACCTTTATGGCAAAACGCTTCAGGAACGGGCCATGGCCTTGATCAGCATCGCCCATCCCAAATTTAGGGACGAGCTGTTTGCCAAAGCCAAAGAGCTGGAACTGATCAACGTTGGCAGGCGTTTTAAGCAGGCCATTAAAGGCGTATACCCGCTAAAATATGAGGAAACCCTTACTATCAAGGGAATTCCCATCATGTTCCGCCCGGCCAAGCCCGTTGATGAAAGAGGCATACAGGAACACTATTACACCATGAACCGGGGGGATATCGTTTCCCGGTTTTTCCATGAAAAGAAGAGTTTCGTGCATGACCAGATTGATACCACCTTTGAAATTGACTATATCAATGATCTCACCATTGTTGCCACCATCGGGCAGCTGGGGTTTGAAAAGATCATCGCTGTGGGAGAGTACTTTAGAAATTCAATCATCAATATGGCGGAAGTCGCCTTTTCCGTGTCACGGGATTTCCAGGGCATGGGGCTTGCCAATGTTCTTCAAAAAAAACTGGCCAAAGCTGCCAGGGACAACGGCATTAACGGGCTTGTTGCTTACACCTCTCCTGAAAACCGTAAAATGATCAAATTATTCAAAAAACTGCCTTATAATATTCATACAGAAAAAGATGATGATATGATTATTTTAAGCTGCAAATTTTCAGAACCTGTTGATGAAACACCACCACCACAAAAATAATCCATTTTCATATAATTTGAATATAAAAAAAGCTCCCGCGATATAATGCAAACCTTGGGAGCTTTTTTTCTTGTACTAAATATCCGCAGGCCCGGGTCTTTATTTTTTTTCCAGCAGGGCTACAGATTCAATATGGTAGGTGTGGGGAAACATGTCTACGGGCGTTACCTCCAAAACCCGATAAGAGGGATCCAGCATTTCAAGATCCCGGGCAAGGGTTGCCGGATTGCAGGACACATACACAATTTTTTGCGGCCCCATGGCACGTACCTGCGCCACCACATCCTTGTGCATCCCGACCCTTGGCGGGTCAATAATCATCACATCCGGCACAAATTTCAATTCCGGCAATACATCCTTGATATCGCCTTCCAGGAATTGGCAGTTATCTGCCCCGTTCAATTGGGCATTCATCTTGGCATCGACCACCGCGCTTTTTACAATTTCAATACCGTAGACCGCTTTGGCACTGCCGGAGAGCCAGATGGGAATCGTCCCGGTTCCGGAATACAGGTCAATCAGATTTTCATCACCCTTTAAAGCCGCATACTCAGCCACTTTGGCATACAGCTTCTCACAGGCCCGGGTATTGGTCTGAAAAAATGAGTTGGCTGATATTTTAAACTCAAGTTGGCCCAGTTTCTCTTTGATATGGTCCCGGCCATACAGGCAGATCTCCTCCTGTCCCATTGAAACGCCGGATTTTGAATCTGTAATATTATTCATGACCGATTCAATCTGGGGATATTTATCCGCCAGCAGACCGGCCAGTTCAGACACGGTCTCAAGATTCTTTTCTTTGGTGACAATATTGACCATCCAATGGTCATGGGCCACTGAATGCCGCAACATTAAAAAACGCCAGAACCCCTCATGGGTCCTTAAATGATATCCTGGCAGGCCTGAGGATTTGATAAACTGCCGCACATCCTCCAGTATTTCATTGCCAAGGGCCGGCATAATTTCGCATTGTTTAATATCAATGACCTTGTCAAAGGTGCCGGGGACATGAAGCCCGATGCCGAAATCCTTTTTAATACTCTCATCTTCCAGTTCATCCGGCATGAGCCATCTTTTTGATGAACAGGAAAATTCCATCTTATTCCGGTACTCGAATTCACTGTCCGACGGGATAACGTCATTGACTTTCACATCCTTTAACCGCCCGATGTGCTCAAGTGATTCAATCACATGCCTTTTTTTATACTCAAGCTGCCGGTCATAACTGATCTGCTGCCATTTGCAACCCCCGCAAAACTTGCAGTATTTACAGCGCCCCTCATTTCTAAATGATGACTCTTTCAAAATCTTTATCAATTTGCCTTCAGCCCAGGATTTCTTCTTTTTGGTAATTTTAACAAATACCAGATCTCCGGGTACACAACGGTCTACAAAGACCGGGAAACCGTCCGGCTTGGCCAGGCCTTTGCCGCCAAAGGCAAGGTCGATAATTTCAAGTTCGTATGTCTTTCTTTTTTTAATCGCCATATTATTCTTTCTTAAATTGTATGCAGTACTGCCACATTCTCAAAGCTTGCCATTATAATGATTTAATGGCATAAAGACAAGCTATGAAAACGATAACAGAACCGGTTGAATTCAGGTCTCAGGAATTTTTACTCAAAGGCCATCTTCATCTGCCGGATACAAAAAATCCCCCTTTGGTTGTCGGGTCCCACGGGCTTGAAGGCACGCAAAACAGTGCCAAGCAAACCGTCCTGTCCCGCATATTGCCCCAGAACGGTATGGCATTTTTCAGATTTGACCACCGGGGGTGCGGGCAAAGTGCGGGCACCTTTATAAACGACACATCCCTTGAAAAACGAACCATAGATTTTATTTGCGCTGTCACCCATGTGCTCTCCCTGAAGAAAACTGCCGGACGTATAGCCTTTTTCGGCTCCAGCATGGGCGGCGCCACCTGCATTAATGCCTGGCAGAAAATTGCGGCCCTGCCTGTTGATCTTTGCGGCGGCGTCCTGTGCTCCGCCCCGGTGCAAAGCCGTTCCATCGAAAACATTCCCACCCCTGCCACAGACACACGCCCTGCGCTGCCTTTAAGTTTTTTTAAGGACAATTTACTGTTCAACATAAAAGAGAAAGCAGAATGTTTGCATGATGTTCTGATTTTCCACGGGGATGACGATGATGTGGTACCGGTATCCAACGCCCATGAAATTTACAAGCGTTCAAATGATCCCAAACAGCTCATCATTCATAAAAACGGGGATCACCAGATGACATCGAAAAAAGATCAAATCCAGTTTGAAATTGAAACCCTGTCCTGGTTTTTAAGATGTTTTAATCATGATTAGGTTTAATTTCCCGCCGCTTGCGGCGATTAAAACTAATCTATCGAATCAAACTTATAGCGGCAGCCGTTTTGCTTTTTAAACGGCGTAAACTATAAACCCATACCCCGTAGCTTGCGGCGGGGTGGTTGATTTCCTGATACCAGGTACTGCCTCAGCATTTCCAACGCGGTGGCGGCAAACACCTTCTTGTTCATCAGCCGGTCTTCATATGGGAAAACAAAGGTTTTGGCCCTTGATCCATTTTCAGTTGCCATCCCGATGCAGACCATGCCCACGGGTTTCTCTTTACTGCCGCCGGTGGGACCTGCAATGCCGGTTGTGGAAATGGCAAAATCAGAGCCGGCCTTTTTTTTAGCCCCATAAGCCATCTGCTCGGCAATCTTTTCATGGACCGCGCCAACCTCAATAAGGGTCTGCTGTTTCACCCCCAGAACATTAACTTTGGCCTCATTGGAATAGGTCACACCGGAAAACAAAAAATAGTCCGAACTGCCGGACAAATCGGTCATCATGTTTGCAATCAGCCCGCCGGTACACGATTCCGCCACCGCAAGGGTCTTGTTTTGCTCAACCAGCAATTGGCCCACTTCACCGGCCAGTGATAAGCCTTTTGTGGAAACAACCTTGCCCTCAAGTTTATTAACCGCCCATTGCACAGCCTTTTTCAGGGCGGCATGGATTTCGTTCTTATCCTGGATTTCCCCTTTCCCGACTATTTTAACTTCAACAACCGGAAACCGCGCGCGGAACCCCAGGGTTAATCCTTTGAATTCTTTTTCAAAACCCACAAGAGCTGCCCCCACTTTTGACTCACCCAGGCCAAAGACAGTCAGCCGTTCAATCAAAACCAGATCCGTCATCTTAAACTGCTCTTTGAGCACCGACATAACCTTGGTCTTAAACATCGCCTTCATCTCCGAAGGCACGCCGGGCAGGAAAAAAAACAGGCATTTTTTTATGTGGATATAAAACCCGGGAGCCGTCCCATGATCATTGACAAGAACCTTTGCCCCTTGCGGCAGCATGGCCTGTCCCGTGTCTGTCTTGGTCATCTCAAATCCGCGCCGTTTATAAAAGATGGCCATGCTGTCCAGAGCTTGCCGGTTTAGCGTCAACCCCACGCCGGCCGCATTAGCGCAGGCCTGGGCTGACAGATCATCCAGTGTTGGGCCCAGACCGCCGGTTGCTATGCATATCTGCGCCTGTTCGGATATCTGTGTCTGATCTGATATCTGATTCATGGCCTGGCTGATCTCTTCAATATCATCCCCCACGGTGGTGGTTTTCTGGACCCGAATACCTGCATTTTTCAACTGCCGGGCCAGAAACGACGCATTGGTATCGGTGACATCTCCTAACAGAACCTCGTCACCGGTGGATAAAAGATGGGCTATCATAATTTTTCCTCATTAAAAAACATGGCATGGTTGGAAGAGAACAAAAATGGATTTTTCTTGATCCTGCTGCCTGACAACACTCTCTTTTTAAAGGTCTTGTCTAAAAACTTTTTAACCTTGCGCCGCTCCCAGCCATAGGGGTGATCAAAGTTCAGGTACAAAGACAGATCCCCGTGGTAAAACTCCCGTGTTTCAAGGCCGGATGCATCTTCACTGAATTTGGGCAGATTAAATACCGCAAGGTTCAAATAATCAATATACTGCTTGTGTTCATCAATAAACTCTAGCGTTTTCAAAGCTGCTGCCTCATCTTCAAACCCGGTTCCGAACAGAAGATAGACAAAGGTTATAATACCCGCCTTGTGAAGATTTTTAAGCGTTGCGGAAACCATTGACAAATCCGTGCCCTTGTTCATTTGATCCAGCACGTCCTGGTCCCCGGACTCCAGCCCCAGCTTGAGCATTTCACACCCTGACGCTTTTAAGTCGTAACAGAACTGCGGGTCTAAAAACTCTTTTTCAAACCGGGCAAACCCGTACCATTTAAATGAGACCCGTTCCCGGGAAAGGGTCTTTAAGAGCGCCGGAGTCACGGCATTGTCTATGAAGTGAACCACATCCGGATGATACTCTTTTTCCATGGCCCTGACATCTTCCAGCACCTTGGCCGCCCGCTGGGAGCTGTAAGGCCTGGTTTCCGCCTTTTCCGGGCAGAAGCGGCACTTGCTCCAGTAGCAGCCGATGGAGGCCCGAAACGGCAGAATTTTGCCGGGCGCAAGATAGAGATTTTCTTTTACAAAGGAATAATCCGGGATAAAATGACGTTTTTGGCTCCCCTTTTTCCCCAATAATTCAACAAGGGGCTGCTCCCCCTCCCCTTTGATCATGACATCAATCAGATCTTTAAACGGATCATTGTAATCGGGCCGGCTCATCCAGGAGGAGATAAGCCCTCCCCCCATGACCAGTTTCTTGTCCGGAAAATTGTCCTTTATCCACCCGGCCAGGGCAAAACTTACCAGGGCCTGGTTCAGATAGCACAGCGAGATCCCCACATGCCGGTCTTCCAATTGACGTATCTGCGGCTTGAGTTCATTTTCAAAGTAGGAGTAAAAAGGGTTCTCTTTGTAATTTTTGGCGCTTAACAGCAGATCCCGGCTGTTCACCGAAGAAAGCTTGTTATCGGAATAATCGGACAACGTCAGGCGGAAACGGCTTGTATCAACACTGATGGACAGCAGCTTGTTTAAATCATAGACCCGCTGGTGATACCTGTCCATGTTCCCATACAACTTCGGGTCCTTTAAATCGGCAATGATCTGCGCCCGGTGTTTCAAAGCCCGCTTTGACCAGGAATCAATGGGGGTATCCACCGAATTGATCAAATATAAAAGCCCTTGGACACTGGCATCAAACACCGTGCAAGCAATCCCCTGCTCTTTTAAGGCAGAAGACAACAGCGCCACACCGGCCGGCGGCTCACAGGGTTTGGCGATGGGCGGGAAAATCAGTATCATAAAGCAATTCCCTTTGCTGTCAAAGCAGCAGTTTTTTGTTTATACAAAGGGCTCCCAGGCAGATATGAATATCATAAAAGGTGCTTTAAACATTCATATATACATTCAAGGACTTAACGAAGTGCTTTTACCATAAATGAATAAAAAAATCGATGATGGATGGGATGTGAAACCTTCTTTTCCATTCCACCAAGATCGGCCACAAGATATTTCTCTAACTAAATTTAGAAATTAATTAAAGCAATTTAGTGCTTTTATCCCACCGTACAATACGGGTAAAACCACTTCCGGAACAACCTGTTTATCTCCATCGCAAGACCACAGAATTCATCAGGCAGGACCGGCTGGGGAAAAAAGGAGTGTAATAGAGAAAATCATCCCTCAGAGTTGATTAATTCTATAAATACGATATACTTATGCAAATATATCCCAGACATCATAAACTTTGAGGAAAAAAATGCCAACGATTTCCGACGAAGAACGCAAAGCAAAACGAAAAGCCTATTTGCAGGAGTATTGGAAAAAAAATAAAGACCGGCTTCAAAAAAAGCACAAAATATGGCTCGCCAATAACAAAGACCGGGTGAATGCCAAGGACCGGGAAAATTATCAGAAGAACCGGGAAAAGAAAATTGAGCGCGTCATGAAGTATTATTGGAAAAACAGGGAAAAAATCCTGGCTGCCAGAAAAGAAAGGCGCAAGAGGATCAAGGCTGAAAAGGCTGCACAGGCAAAAAAAGGTTAAACACCCCCCCCTCTTTCATTCACAAAACGGTCCAAAGCAGTATGTTTTCATTGTCCATGACCTAAACAATCGGACAATCTCTTTTGTTTCTATCCATAGAAACATTTTGCTTGACAGGGACACTTTTCTTGGCTATCTTGGCCCACGAAAGTAAAAAAACTATGATGGAACTAAAAAAAGAACATATAATCAGTACAGGCTGGCAATGGCAGTGCCGGGAATGGCCCGAATTGCCGTCAGACTAGTTTTTCAATACTGATCGATCAAAAAACTTTAAGGCTGCGGCAGACAACAACTGTCGACAGCCTTTTTTTATTTTATAAGGGCTGGCTGTCAGTCGCAGTAAATTACAAAATTTAAGGATACGCAAACATGATATTAGACTGTTTCCCGGACAAAGAAAATTTCCTGAAACTGGCCCGGCATGCCACTGTTATTCCGGTGTGCACAAGGGTTCTGGCGGACATGGAAACCCCGGTGTCGATTTTGCAAAAATTCTACACCAGGGACAAAGCCTCGTTTCTGCTGGAAAGTGTTGAAGGCGGTGAAAGATGGGCCCGATACAGTTTTCTGGGAGTTTCTGCATTCGGCAGCATAAAAATCTTTAAAAATGACGTTCACATCACCACCCAGAATGGGACTCAAAAGATTGCCCACAATAACAAACCTTTGGATGTCATCCGTGATATCTCAAAAACTTATATACCCGCGGATATCCCACAGCTGCCCAGGTTCTGGAGCGGGTTTACCGGATATTTCACCTATGAGATGGTCTCTTTTTTCGAGGATATCCCGGTCAGCCTACCAGATGACGAAGCTTATGGCCATTTTATTATTCCCGATGAAATGATTATTTTTGACAACGTCAAACAGACGCTGACCTGTCTTAAGATCTGCTATCTTACGGAAAATGACAATCCTGAAACCGTTTTTGACAGGGCAATAACCGGGCTTGATGCCATGATCCAGACCATCAACAGCCCGCTTCCACCTTTTGAGCCCTGTTCACAGGTGGATTTTGACATGGTATCCATGACATCCCCTGAAGAATACACATCAGGTGTAGAAACCATCAAAGAGCATATTGTTAAAGGGGATATTTTCCAGGCAGTCTACTCCCAGCCCTATACCTGCACCTCCCATGTAGACCCTATCCAGGTTTACCGGGCCCAGCGCTATATCAACCCCTCGCCCTACATGTTTTTCATGAACTTTGAGGACCTGACCATAGCCGGCTCCTCTCCTGAAACCATGGTCCGGCTGGAAAATAATATCGCCACCCTTCGCCCCATTGCCGGGACCCGGCCCCGGGGTGAAACCCAGCAGGAAGACCGGAAGCTGGCGGATGAACTTTTAAATGATGAAAAGGAAAAAGCCGAACATGTCATGCTCATTGATCTTGGCCGAAACGATCTTGGACGGGTTGCGGAATCCGGAACAGTTCAGGTCACAGACACCATGGTCATTGAGCGGTACTCCCATGTCATGCACCTGGTCTCCAATATCACCTGTGATCTGAAGCAGGACATGGACGCCTATGATCTTTTTTGCGCGACATTCCCGGCCGGGACCCTGTCCGGTGCGCCTAAGATCCGGGCTATGGAAATCATTTCATCCCTTGAGAATCAACCCAGAAGGGTTTATGGTGGGGCCGCAGGTTACATTTCCTTTACCGGGAACATGGATTTTGCCATCACCATTCGAACGGCGGTGATGGAAAAAGAGAAGCTGACAGTTCAGGCCGGTGCCGGAATTGTTTATGATTCAGATCCCCAAAAAGAACTTTTAGAGTGCCGAAACAAAGCCCAGAGCGTGGAAACGGCATTGAAACTGGTCCTGTCAGGTAACAGAACCGGTCATAACGGAGGCAGATAAATGTTGGTTGCAGTGATTGATAATTATGATTCCTTTACCTTTAACCTGGTCCACTATATCCAGCATGCCGGTGGTGAGGTCCAGGTTTTTCGAAATAATAAAACCACCCTACCGGAGCTTAAAGCACTGAACCCCGGTGCCATTGTGATTTCTCCGGGGCCCGGCAGGCCTGAAGATGCCGGGATTTCCCTTGATGTTGTTAAAAATCTATCCGGAAAAATTCCGATTTTAGGGGTATGTTTGGGCCACCAGGTGATTGCCCAGAGTTTTGGGAGCAAAATCATCCAGGCCCAGAAAATCATGCACGGAAAAACATCTTCTGTTACCTGTGACGGGAAAGAGATTTACAAAGGCATCACCAAGCCGTTTTCAGTAATGCGGTACCACTCCCTTGCCGTATCCCAAGAAAATCTGCCAAAAGAGCTGATCATCACGGCCAGGACTCAAGACGGTGAAATTATGGGGCTTCGACATAAAGAACACCCCACCCAGGGGGTCCAGTTCCATCCGGAATCGTTCATGACCAGTATGGGAAAGCGGCTGATCAGAAACTTTATCCAGTCTGCCGGCACCTGACAGTTTAGATCTTCAGGCTTCATTAGAACCGGAAAATTTCATTGATATGTTACGACCTGCATCACTAAACAAGGAGTTTCAACCATGACATTTACAGACAACTTAAATAAAATCATCTCAGGACAGAATCTGGATGCAGACAGCAGCGCGTCCATGCTTATGGACATATTTTCCGGCACCATATCTGAGGCTCAGATCGGCGCATTCATGGCGGCACTTGCCACCAAAGGGGAAACCTTTGAAGAGGTTGCAGGCGCAGCCAGGGCCATGCGGCGTAAAGCCGTCCGGATCCAGGCCCAATCGGGAAAGGTTATTGACACCTGCGGTACAGGCGGGGACGCATCCGGGTCTTTCAACATATCCACGACCACAGCCTTTGTGGTTGCAGGAGCCGGTGTGACCGTTGCCAAGCACGGGAACAGGAGCATCTCCAGCAAATGCGGCAGTGCCGATGTCCTGGAAGAGATGGGTGTCAACCTCAATATTGATCCGGAGATTGTTGAAGAGGCGGTAAATGAGATTGGTATCGGGTTCATGTTTGCCCCGATGTATCACGGATCCATGAAATATGCCGGCAAAGCCAGGCAGGAATGCGGCATCCGAAGTATTTTCAACATGCTGGGCCCGCTTACCAACCCGGCCGCTGCCAGTTGCCAGCTATTAGGGGTCTATGCCCCCCAGCTTACTGAAATGTTTGCCCAGGCCCTAAAAATTTTAGGCGTGAAAAAGGCATTTGTGGTTCATGGCCATGACGGAATGGATGAAATCACCACCACAACCCTGACACGTGTATCCCAATTATCGGATCAGACAATCCGCTCCTATGACCTTGATCCCCTTGATTTTTTTGAGGATTATGCCGCTTCCGAAGATTTAAAAGGCGGTGATGTCAAACAAAACGCTGATATTACCTTAAAAATCCTGAAAGGAGAAGGCGGCCCCAAAAGGGATATTGTGCTCCTGAACTCAGGCACTGCACTTGTGGCGGCTGACCTTGCTGAAACTATTAAAGAGGGCATCGCCCTTGCTGCAAACGCCATTGATTCAGGCAAGGCTTTGGACAAACTTAATGCGCTTGCCCAGTACACACAGGAGATGGGATAATGGCGGTTCACGGTTTTTTAAAAGAGGTCCTGGTCAGCCAGCTTCATGAAATAGCCATGGCCAAATCCAATATCTCATTTAGTACGGTACGAAGGGACGCCGAGCAGATGGCGCCGGCATCCGGTTTTCTATCGGCCATGCAGCAAAGCTGTGAAGATGATATCGGGATTATTGCCGAGGTAAAAAAAGCCTCACCCTCCAAGGGCAATATCAAAATTAATCTTGATCCGGCCGCCTGTGCCCAAGACTATACGAAAGGCGGGGCACGGGCGATTTCCGTGTTGACCGAACCCAAATATTTTAAAGGCAGTCTTGCCGACCTTGAAACCGTGTGCCAAAACACTGAGTTGCCGGTTCTAAGAAAAGACTTTGTTGTCAGCTCCTACCAGATCTTTGAAGCCAGACGGGCCGGGGCCGGGGCCATTCTTTTGATCACAACGGCGCTTTCCAAAGACCAGCTTAGCGATTATATCAGCCTGGTCAGGGAACTCGGGATGGAACCCCTGGTTGAGATCACCTCTGAAAGAGAGTTTGAAATCGCCTATGACTGCGGTGCAAAAGTGGTGGATATAAATAACCGGAACCTGCAGACCCTTGAAACCGACCTGACTGTATCAAAAAGAATCGCGGCCATTGTTCCTCCGGATATCATCCCCGTTGAAGCCAGTGGTATCGGTTCCTACTCAGACATTAAAAAAGGAATGGCCCATGGCATGTTCAACTTTCTGGTGGGTGAAAGCATTGTAAGATCCGATGATCCTGCTGCCTTTATCCGGGCCCTGAAGAATCGTTAGAAAATAACTTGATCTAAATTGTTTCCAAAAACCCTTAAATGACAGGATATTTTAAAAACAAAAGATCAAATAATTATGGAGCCGATCCTGAGAAATGATGACGCATAACGATTTATCCTGCCTGCCCCATTCACCCTGGATTAAGATCTGCGGATTAACAGATCCCAAAACCGCTGTGACTTGTGCAAACCTTGGGGCGGATGCCATTGGACTAGTTTTTTTTAAAAAGAGCCCCCGAAATGTCTTCGTTGACCAGGCATCCGCCATCTCGCGGGCATTGCCGCCTTCTGCCATTCCCATCGGTGTTTTCGTTGATCAGGACTATGAAGCCATCATGATAAAAGCAAATCAATGCGGTCTGAAAGGGGTTCAGCTGCACGGGAACGAACCGCCATCCTTAGTGGAAAGGCTTCAAAATGAAGGACTGATTGTCATTAAAGCACTGTTTGCAGCACGCCCCCCCCTGCTTGAATCATACCCGGATTACATTCATGCATCGTTTATCCTGGTTGAGTACGGGAAAGGGATATTGCCCGGGGGCAATGCCGAATCCTGGGACTACTCCCTATCCCACGATTTAAGCAAAAGAACAGGACTGGTACTGGCAGGCGGTCTGGATGCGTCAAATGTCTGCAAGGCTGTGCGTGATGTATTACCGTCCGGTATCGATGTATCATCCGGGGTTGAAAAGGCGCCCGGCGTTAAAGAGATAACAAAGGTTAAAAAATTTATTCGGGCGGTGCGGTCTTGCTCTCCTACTCCTTGTTGATGCTATTGAATACTCGGGTTTGCGTATGACATTGAACACCAAAATAGTCACCCTTTACCCATTTTACGTTACAGTAATCTGTAATATCAACACGCTCTGATTTTGAATTGAGTGTATATTCAATTGTGAAGCTTTCTTCGGTAACTATTTTAAAAAGGTTGGAATTAAAATAACATTTCAGCCCAAAAATGGACATATCTGTGATAACAACATAAATTTTATTTGAATCATTGGTTAAAACGGCCTTAACTTTTTCCCCGGCACTTTCCTCGGTGCGGTTTTTCTTCACGGCAAGCGCATTGATGTCGGTCTGTTTACGGTGCTGATTGCGTGTATTTAATATCACAGGAATTTTAGCACCGCATTTACAATTGATTTTAAATTTCCTGACATCAGGTGAATTGACCCGCTTTGTGAATCCACAACCCGGGCATTGAAAAGCAAACGTTCCTTCATCCTCGTCCAAAATTTCTATTCTTTCAGTCACCATTTTACCCTACCGTTTAGAATTGAAATGAACTTGTACCGATTGATCGCGCTTCAGACAGCACATTACCGAACAATAATATTGTTCCCCGGAAAAATTTTATCCTTTTCAGACAGGTTATTCAGTTTTTTTAAGGCAGGCACGGTGGTCTTGTATTTTTTACTGATGCTGTAAAGCGTCTCCCCTTTAGTCACAGTATGAAATATGGAAGCTTTCTTTTCTTTTTTCACCGCTTTTTTCACGGGAACTTTGGCCACGGGCGGCGATTTTTTAACAGGTGCTTTTACTGCGGGCTTTGGTTTCACCGGTGCGGTTTTCAGTTGGGCAATCTTTTTTTCAAGGCTCTCCAGTCTTTCGACCAGGGAGTCAAACTTCACCAGGGAGACTGTCTCAAGCTGGGTGACCCGATTGGCAAGTTCACCCATACCGGCTGCATTTTCTTTATCATCTAAAGCAATGGTTTTGCCTTCCATTGTTCCCGCCTTTTCCAGGGCACTGATTCTTTTTTCCAGGGTATCATAGCTTGAGGCCGGTTCTCGGGCAGCCACCGGACTTTCTGATTTTTCTGGAGATCTGAAAAAAACAAAAAAGATGATAACCGTCAACAGCAAGGCCCCGAGAAGAATCAGTGCGAACTCATTCTTTTTAAAAAAAGCGGTATCAATCTTTTTGACAGATTCTTGTTCGTACTTTTTTTTGTTTGTGTTTTTCCCGGTAGTCGGTATTTTTGACGCACTCTTTTGTTTGCTGGGCATGGACCGTACTCCTTTATGATTTTATCTTTTACTCAACTTAATATCATTTTAATCGCGTTTTTCAACCGATAATCTGCTTATTCAACTTAAAAATTTTACAATTATTTGAAAGCAGTCGTTCCCGATTGATTGTCCGGACCCTAATAATTTGAACAACATCCCGATTTTTTAATCAACATCAGGGTTCATTATTGAACAATCTATCAATAGTATGATAGGGTTTTTAAAAGCAACCGGTTTGACTTTATACTTGGGACATTCAAATGAAAACGATTCTATTATCAGCAACAGCCATTTTCTGCCTTGTTTTTTCAGGCCTGACACCCCTGTCTTCCCCGGCGCAGGCCCAGACAATTAAAAATAAACTTGGCATGCAGTTTGTTCTTATTCCAAAAGGCTCTTTTACAATGGGCAGCCCAAAGTCTGAACCGGGACGCCAGTGGAATGAAAAACAGCATAGGGTTGTCATCTCAAAAAGCTTTTATATGCAGGAGAGCGAGGTAACCCAGGGGCAATGGGAAAAACTTGTGGGGTTCAACCCGTCCTCTTTTCCGGATCTGGGTAAAAGCTACCCGGTTGATACGATATCCTGGAATGAGGCCATGGAATTTATCCAGGTGCTGAACAAATGGGAAGGCACCAATAAATACCGGCTTCCCACTGAAGCTGAGTGGGAGTATGCAGCCCGGGCAGGTTCCACCACGGCATTCTCATCCGGGCCGATCACGATCACGGCGTTTTCCTGCAACACCCCCGAACCCTCTTTAACCGAAACGGCCTGGTACTGCTACAACTCCGGCTCTGCCGAGGCCAGTATTGCTCTGGATTTCAAACCCCACCCGGTAAAAACAAAACGTCCCAACCGATGGGGCCTTTACGACATGCACGGCAATGTTCAGGAGTGGGTTTTAGATTCATGTAAATGGCGTAATTTCTGGCGAGCCAAGGTGGGGGTTGTTACATCAACATATCAGGACAATATCGTCGATCCGCTCAGCAAAACCGGAAAACACCGGATCATCCGCGGCGGCGGCTGGTACCAGACCAGCAAATATCAGCGCTCCGCCTACCGAAGTTATTATAAACCCGGTGTCAGACGAAACAGCCTTGGCTTCAGGATTGTCAGGATGCAGTAAGCTTTCGTGCCCTAATGCCAGGACGGAGGGATTTTCATGGTTTTGACCGCAACACAGGTATGTTTCTCATATAATATATCCCGGCCCACAAAAGCACTACATCACGGAGCAGTGAATAAATATTGAGCCGTGTCTGATCCTGCGTGGAAAGCGATGAAAAGCACCCGCAGTCAAACTGGTGGCCTCGTATCAGGTTGAACCCGATCAAAAGAATAAACAAAATTAACATAACATTGATAATCCAAACGGCGGATCGGGGAAACAGACCAAATATCAGACAGAACCCACAGGTCAGTTCAACAAACGGTACGATAATCGCCAGCACATTGATGCTGATATGGGGAAAAATGTCGTAGCCAAACAAAATTTTGGCAAATGCCGCTGGATCTTCTATCTTATGAAAGCTTGAATAAACAAAAACAATTCCCAGACCAAGCTTGATTGCAAACAACACGACTGCTTTTAGATTATTCTTCATCTTTGTGTATTTCAAATCCCATTTCCCGCCATAGCGCAAAGCCGCCGGGGAACACCTTTACATCGGTATAATTTTGTGCCAGCAAAAGATTGGCAAATGTGTGGCTTGCATCACAGTCGATACCGGAACAATAGACAAGAATAGGGGTATCTTTTTTAATTGATTTTAAAATCCCTTTAAGACGGGTGTCAAATTCCTGCAGGGGAAAGGACTTTGCCCCTGGAAGATGACCCATATCATAAAAATCCTTATGCCTTACATCCAGGATCATCCGGTTCTTTTTTTCAACAATCTGCCAGACCAGATCCGGGTGATGAATTTCAATGGACGGGTCGATGGTATTTAGTTTTGCGTTGGCAGAGATCACACCTTTTTCAGATTCCCATTGTCCGATAAGGGCAATACCCCGGGCAGAAATATGGTTAAACAAAAATGCGATGGTACCTGAGAGTATCAGCAGGAAAACAATACCCTTGATATCTTTTAATGTCACATTCATACCAGTCGAGATTTTATGTGCTTAAACCGGCCCAATCGATGTTTTAAAACAATCAATTCAAGCCATTTTTCAAGCAGGCCCGCTGTTTTTTCTTTAGGTCCGATTTCAGGCTCCATGGCCAGCTTCATCTCCATACGGTTGATCCCGGCCTGAACCTGGGCGCTGGAGTGTTCGTTTTCCAGACCCAGATAAATCTCATAAGCATCCCTGTAATGTCCCTGACTTTCGTAAAGTTTTGCCAGTTCGAGTGTAAAAAATTCCTGTGTCATGGTCTGCCCCCGCTATTTTGGGTGCTCATCCTTGAAGATAATCTCATCTTTTTCCACCATTTCATACTCATGTTTGGCAACATGTTTTATATACTCGGCATCGCTTTTAAGCTTTTCGATTTCAGCTTCCAGTATCCTGTTTTTCTTCTCGATCAGTAAAGATTGTGCAGCCACCTGTCTTTCTTTAGCCTTCAGTTTCTTATAATCCACCAAGCCATGATCGGCAAAAATAATAAACAGGAGCAACCCTATAATAATCCCCATACAAAGATATAAGCCGGATTTTTCCAATACTGTCATTTGCGGTTTTTCTTTAATCCCTTTGATAATAATCCAAGCTCAGGGCTTTTCAGCACCAGACTGCCTGCCAGATAAACGGCCATACCAGCGCCAATACAAAAAATGGTTCTGCCCGCCGACATGAAGGGCGTTGCCTGCCATGTCCCGGTCCACTGCAATACCAGTTTTACGAGAAAAAGCATTATAGCAGATAAAAAAACCGATCTGCAAGCAGAAAGCAGTATCCCGGTTTTATCCAGCCGGACCTGCCCTGGAACGAAAAAGCACAAAAACACAAATGCAACGACTGCCGATCCTGAAACACCGGCCATCAGACCACTTAATCCATAGAGATCAACCAGCACACTGCACAGCAGCAGATTCAATCCAATGGATAATACGCCGGAAATAAAGGGAATGATAACACTTTGTATTGAAAAATGAAGGGTAACGAACAATCGGACACCGGTGAATGCCCATAACCCGGACACAAGAAAAAACAGACAGTCTGCTGTTTGACTGACGGCCTGGGCCCCAAACATTCCCCTGCCGAACAACAGGGCAACGATGTGATCATTTAAGATCATCAACCCGGTCATGGCCGGAATCGTAATATATAAAACCAGCTTAACACCGCTTGAAAAAATTTGACCCACCTGATCCATCCGATTCCCTGCCGCCTGTTTAGCAAGTTCAGGCAGAAAAACAGTGGCGGCTGAGATGCCGAACAACGCCAGGGGAAATTGTACAAGACGGTCTGCATAATATACAAAGGAGACACTGCCCCTTTCAAGGGTTGAGGCAAAAAATGAGGCCACCATAATATTTATCTGGTAGGATGCAGCACCAATCACACACGGCACCATTGTTTTTATGATCTGCCATGCTTTGGGATGAAACACCTTGAACGCAAGGCGTTTAAAACAATTGACCTTTATCAGCGCCGGCACCTGGATTCCAAGTTGACACAGCCCGCCCACAATGACACCCAAAGCCAGTGCATACACCGGTATGTCAAAAAGAGAGGATATACAGATGGTGAATGTGATGACAGACACGTTAAAGATCACCGGTGCTGCCGCAGGCATTGCAAATTGACCAAATGAATTAAGAACTCCCATACACAGCGCCAGAATCATAACAAACCACAGGTACGGTAACATCAGCTTAAGCAGGACCAGGGTCAGGCCGTACTCATAGGAACCGGGTGCAAACCCCGGCGCTATGAACTTTAACAGCACAGGGCCGCAAACCAGCCCTGCAAACATTGCCAGGACTGCGGCAAAAGACAGAAAACAAAAAAATGAAAATACAATCTCAAATGCCTTGGTTTTCCCCCGGGTTTCAAGTTCGGTTGTGAAGACCGGCACAAAAGAGATCCCTAAAATACCTTCGGACAGCATTTTTCGAACAAGATCAAATGGCCGAAACGCTATAAAAAAAGCGTCACTGAGAGATGAGGTCCCAAATATCATGGCAATGCATGCATCACGGATAACCCCTAGGACACGGCTGCAAAATGTCAGGACAGTGATAATCGCTGTATTTTTTAAGAGTTTTTCCACAAGATTCCCTTGACAAAACAGTCTATATCATATACTTTTACGAATTTGAAATATGAACCGTTTTTTATACCAAATACACTTAGATAAGGAGCAAGACCAAGTTGGCTAACCATAAATCTGCAAAGAAAAGAGCAAAACAGAGTCAGGTGAGACGGCTTAGAAACAGATCCGTAAAAACGTCTCTTAAAACTTTGGAAAAACAACTTCGAGCAGCCAAAGAATCTGGTGCTGACGACAAAGATGACCTCATGAGAAAAACTCAGTCTGCGATTCACAAGGCCGCAAAGAAAGGTGTTATTCATAAAAAAACCGCTTCCAGGAAAATTTCAAGATTGACCAAATTTGTGAATGCCTGAAACAAGGCAGCCACTTATTCTGGTTAATTTATAAATATAAAAAGGCAGGCGCTATCTTTTTTTTGTGTAACGCCTGCCTTTCTGGCTTTGCCTAAAAGTTACTCAGCATTTTACTTACCAGCCGTTCTGCCGTTCTGACCGAAATCTTATTGATTGCTTCCGTTTTATTTGAATCATCAACGATCGTATCATCTGAAACAGTATGCTCATCATTTGAGGAAAAGTTTTTTACCGACCAGATAACGGTACCGCTTTTTTCTTTGATTTTCATATCAACCACGGCTGTAACGCGCCGCTCGGTAACCGAAGCCGTTGTAGACCGCGACAAAGTTGAAAATGTAATGGCATTGATTTGAGCCTCAATGATAAATTCAGCCAAATCTTTATTCACCACTTTGGTGTCTGTTTTCCGGATAATTTCTTCGATCAGAGCATTGGTGAAGGTAACGCCGGCACCGGTTTCAGAACTTTTATTTTCAAATATCTTTACAGCTACCCGGGTAATATCCTCATTGATATAGCCGCCGCCTTCAAAATGATATCCGCAGGCGGTAGCAAACCCCAAAATCAGTACCGGAACGATCCATTTAAATAGTTTCATAATTACACCACGATATTTACGAGTGTCTGTTTTTTTCTAATCACGATGACCTTGCGGAGTTCCTTATCCCCAACGTGATTTTGAATCTTTTTGTCAGCAAGCGCTTTCTCTTTAATGGCAGACTCATCACTGCCCGCTCCAATGGTAAACTTTGATCGCAGCTTACCGTTCACCTGAACAACAACAAGAACCTCATCCGATTCAAGAGAATCCTCTCTATATACCGGCCAGGATTGTTCAAGAATAGACTGCCCAGCCCCTTTTCTACCCAGTTTCTCATACAACTCTTCACAAAAATGGGGAACAATCGGGCTGAGCAGCAGCAACACGTTTTCAATACTGAACAGGCAGACCTGCTTCATCTGCGTGTCAGCTCTGTCCAGATCTATCTCCGACAGTGTATTAACAAGCTCCATCACCGCAGAAATAGCTGTATTAAAATGGAAGCTTTTATCAATATCGTCGGTTACTTTTTGAATGGTCTGATTGGCCTTGATATATACTTTTTTAGCATCGGCTGACTCAAGGCTGGAGGCACTTTGTGAATACGGCTGGACATCATTGATTTTTTCAATACATTCCATTGACAGGCGCCACACCCTGTTGATAAACCGGTTACTTCCCTCAACACCGTCTTCACTCCACTCAAGATCCCTTTCAGGGGGTGCGGCAAACAGACAGAAAAGACGGGTAACATCGGCCCCGTATTTTTCCAACAAAATTTTGGGGTCCACGACATTCTTTTTGGATTTTGACATTTTGATAACCCGGCCCACCTCAACGTCATTGCTGCACTTAACACAGGACAGACCGCCGTCATCTTTTTTTGCAGCCTCTTCAGGATAGAGAAAACCGTGCTCCGGACAGGTCATGGTCTCTTTGCAGACCATGCCCTGGGTCAAGAGCCTGGTAAACGGCTCCTTAAAATCAATCATTCCCAATGAGTGAAGGACCCGCATGAAATATCTGGAATACAGAAGATGCAGTACCGCATGTTCCACACCGCCAATGTACTGATCCACAGGTGCCCAGTATTTTACGGCCTTTGGATCAAACATTCCCTTGTCATACCGGGGAGAACAATACCTCAAATAATACCATGAAGATTCCACAAAGGTGTCCATGGTATCGGTATCACGCCTGGCATCTTCCCGCTGACAAACCGGACATGTCGCCTTTGAAAAATAATCCAGCTTGGGCAGAGGAGACCCGCCTTTTTCCAACAGGTTGGCATCTTCCGGCAAAGCAATGGGAAGGTCTTGTTCCGGAACAGGTACCACGCCGCAGTCCGGGCAGTGGATCACAGGGATCGGGGCTCCCCAGTAGCGCTGTCGTGAAATTCCCCAGTCCCGGAGCCGGTAGGAAATGGCTTTTTTGCCCCGGCCCTTTTCTTCCAGCCAGTCTGTAATGGTTTCCATGGCCGCTTTGCTGTCCATTCCGTTGAACTGCCCGGAATTGACCATGACACCTTCCCCGGTGAATGCTTCAGCCATGGTGGCACCGTCAAAATTTTCCCCTTCAGGCTGTACCACTACCCGAATTTCCAGATCATATTTTCTGGCAAAGTCAAAGTCCCGCTGATCACCGGCCGGAACCGACATGATGGCACCGGTACCATATTCCATCAAAACAAAATTGGCCGCATACACGGGAATTTTTTCCCCGGTTGCCGGATTGATGCAATGGGCGCCGGTGAAAACCCCTTCCTTTTCATATTTCTCCAGGCCGGCGGCAGAACGTTCCTGGGTGGCGACTTTTGCGATAAACGCTGCAATCTTGCTTTCCTGATCCGTGCCTTTTGACAATTTTTCAACCAGGGGATGTTCCGGTGCCAGGCACATGAAGGTGGCACCAAAAACCGTATCCGGTCTGGTGGTAAACACCTCGATGTCCTGATCCGTACCGTCGATCTGAAATTTCAGAGCAGATCCGACACTTCTCCCGATCCAGTTTTTCTGCATGACAGTGACCTTATCGGGCCATCCCGGCAGCTTGTCACAATAGACCAGCAGATCTTCGGCATAATCGGTTATCTTAAAAAACCACTGCCACAGCTTTTTTTGCTGTACAACCTGGGAACAGCGCCAGCATTTATCCTGTTCCACCTGCTCATTGGCAAGCACAGTCTGGCACTTTTCACACCAGTTAACAAAGGACTCCTTTCGATAGGCCATCCCCTTTTCAAGCATTTTTAAAAACAGCCACTGCTCCCATTTATAGTATCCAGGATGACAGGTGGCGATCTCCCTGTCCCAGTCATAGGAGAAACCCATTTTTTTAAGTTGCGCTCGCATGGCACCGATATTCTCATAGGTCCATGCTGCCGGATGGGTGTTGTTATCAATGGCGGCATTTTCAGCCGGCATACCAAAGGCATCCCACCCCATGGGGTGAAGCACGTTATACCCCTTCATTCGTTTATACCTGACAACAACATCCCCAATGGTATAATTTCTGACATGACCGATATGAATTTTCCCGGACGGATACGGAAACATCTCCAGCAGATAATATTTTTCCCTGGACGGATCATCCGTCACCTTAAAGAGCTTTTGTTGATCCCATTTTTCCTGCCATTTGGGTTCTACCGATTCCGGATGATACCGCTGTTCCATTTGCCTTAACTCCTTGTGAAAACGATCCCTAAAATATATTTAGTAGTTATACTTTCATTAATTGAACCTTTATAGATGCCATAATCAAGGGCAAATAGCAAGAAAATCAAGACAACCCGCAGGCTTGATTTTTCTTTGCTTGTTTCATTTTTAATTTTTTGTTAGTTTTGGTCCATCGAACCCACCGCTTTCTGATAAATTACCACACCGGCTTAGATAGATCGATAAAGGATACACCATGCCGAACAAGGGACAATTTTCCAATAATACCCGTATCAATCGGGTCATTGAAAACATCCTTGACCAGTTATGCCCCTTTCTGGAGGAGCAGGCCAGCGAAATATCGGAAATGACTGCCATCGGCAAGGCTCTTGGTACCGGGAAAAACATCGGCACCCTGCTTGAGATGATCCTCTCCATTGCCAGGCGGTTTACAAAGGCTGACGGCGGCACACTCTACCTGACTGACAACAGCAGCCAAAACCTTGAATTCCATGTTGTCCAGAACGAATCATTGAACATTAAACAGGTAGGACGTATCATCGACTTGCCCCCAGTACCTTTATATAATGATGATAACACCCCCAACACCACCGATGTCTGCTCCTATGTGTTTCACACCGGCACAATCGTAAACATTGAAGATGTATACGAAACAGAAAAATTTCAGTTTGACGGTCCTAAAAAATTCGACCGCTCCTTAAACTATCGAAGCCGGTCCATGGTGGTCATTCCCATGAGAAACCATGAGGATGATATTATCGGTATCCTGCAGTTGATCAATGCCCAGGATCCAAACCAGCACCACGCCATTCCCTTTGATGACGAGGCCCAGGAAAAAGCCGCTGCCCTTGCCAGCCAGGCAGCGGTAATTTTAACCCAGCAGACACTTATCCTTGAGATGAAAGAGCTGTTTGAGGCATTCATCCGCGCCATTGCCGTCTCCATTGATGAAAAATCAAAACACACCGGCGGCCACATCCAGCGCGTCACTGAACTGTCTTTGATGATTGCCGATGAGATCAACCGGGACAATGGGCATTTTAAGGATGTTATCCTGACTGACGACCAGACTGACGAGCTTCGCATTGCAGCTTTAATGCACGATACCGGTAAGATAACGACTCCTGATCATATCATCGGCAAATCCAGCCGCCTTGAAACCGTGTTTGATCGGATCGAACTTATAGAAACCCGGTGGGAACTGTTTAAAACGCATCTGAAACTATCGGCTGCCAATGAAAAACTGGCCCTGCTTGATCCCTCCGGCCACCATCAGAAAATGGCGGACATTGACAGTGTCTTAAACCAAAAAATCGACATTCTTGACAGGGAATTTACCACGCTTACCCATATCAATTCCAGTAAATCAGCGCTTGATACATCCCTTTTGGATCATCTGGCCGCTGTGAAAAAAAAGTCATATACGATGAATGGGCGAAAAGTGCCTTATCTGACCGACGATGAAATGGCAAATTTATCCATCTCTAAAGGGACGCTCACTAAAAATGAAAGAAAAATCATCAACTGCCACGCCTTTGTTACACAAAAAATTTTAAGCAAGCTGCCATGGCCCAAAAAACTGGCAAAAATTCCCGCCATTGCAGGTGCTCATCATGAGAAACTGGACGGTTCCGGATATCCGTTGAGCCTGAAGGCCGAAGACCTTAACATTCAGGCCAGGATCCTGGCAGTGGCCGATATTTTTGAGGCGCTTTCAGCACAGGACCGGCCGTATAAAAAGCCCATGACACTCAGTCAGACCATTTTTGTGCTTAAAAAAATGGGCAACCTAAATGAAATCGATAAAGATATTGTTCACCTTTTTATTACGACAGATATTCATAAACAATATGCCAGAAAATATTTATCCAAAACCCAAATTGATTTGTAGTTATCTGCCCAGCGTCGTAACCGTTTAAAACACCTTTTTTTAATCCTTCTATTGACAATAGCTAAGCACCTATTCTAACAAGGGTATAAACTATTTTTTCACCATTACAATTTGTTTTCAATCAAGATCTAATTTTTCGTTGATTTGAAGAAATAAAAAGGACGGCATCTCATGACGACAGATCGTGATCTCCGTAAAGTAAACAGAAAAAAATTCAGCCGGCCCAACATTGCGCTTATCTCATTTGCAGCCCACGATAAACAGCATACCAATCTTTTCGTCAATATCCAAAACTACAGTGTCCAGGGGGTTCTGGTTAAATCCGAACGTAGTTTTGAAAACAATTCCGAACTGAAACTTATGATTCAAAATCATGAATTGGAACGGTGGGACAGTTTTTTCTGCCGAGTGGTATGGCAGCAGGATGCCAAAACTGACGGTGCCGTGAATATAGGGCTTGAATTTTTATTCCCCGTTGATGTCTCCAAAGATGAAAGCAGAAATATACACAATGGTCTGTCACCAGAGGATCTTGACTTTATACTGAACACCCGGCTTTTAGCAACACTTCCAAAAGAAGGCGTCTGTTCTTTTCTAAACTGCATGACACAAATCACTTTAAAACCCGGATTCAGGTTTATCAAACAGGGAGATCAAGGAGACAGTCTGTATATCATCCAAAAGGGATTATGTTCCATCCAGATCCTGGAAGCAGACAAAACCATGAGGACTGTGAACCAGGGAAGAGAAGGTGATGTCATCGGTGAAATGGCCCTTTTAACCGGAGAGACACGCAGTGCCAACGTAATTTCAGAATCGGATATGATCCTGTGGAAACTGCCCAGAGAATCATTTGACCAGGCCTGCCAGAGTGATCCCGATATTCGTGAATTTTTAACCGAGCTTCTCACCAACCGTCTGGAAAAATCAACCATTATCGGGGTTCGAAACGTCGGTCGTTATATCATGACTCACAGGATCGGCCATGGCGGTTGGAGTTTTGTATATAAAGGCAAGCATAAAAGTTTGAATATGCCGGTAGCCATTAAGATGATGAAACACAACCAGGCCATGGACGACGATTTTCTGGAGAACTTCAGGCGTGAAGGAAAGCTCATTGCACGGCTCAACCATCCCAATATTGTCCAGGTATATGATATCGAAGAACTATACAGGACTGTTTTTATTATTATGGAATGCCTGGAAGGTGAATCTTTAGAAGCCCTGCTGGATAGAAAAGGAAACCTGCCTTTTTCAAGGGCCCTGAAGATTCTGATCCAGATCGGAACCGGCCTTGCCCATGCCCACGAGCAGAAAATTATCCACAGGGATGTAAAGCCTGACAATGTTTTCATTTTAAAGGATGATCAGATTAAACTGCTGGATTTCGGGCTGGCCTGCGCACCGGGTGAAGAGGATTTTGAGCAGACCGGAACCATTCACTACATGTCGCCGGAACAAATCGAGGGAGATCCTGTTGACCATCGTTCAGACATCTACTCCTTTGGTGTTCTGGCCTATGAAATGTTCACCGGCCAGAAACCGTTTTTTGGTGATGATTTAATGGCCGTCATGAATATGCACATAAACGAAAGCCTGCCGGACCCCAGAGAAATTGTACCGGATCTTCCGGAAAGTATTACCAACCTCATCTTTAAGGCATGCGCTAAAAATCAGGATGAGCGATATGACAGCATGCTGGAACTGGTTGAACAATTAACCGCTATTTCAAACACATTAAAAGAAGGCGTGGCCCTGACCTCAAACGTTGAAAAGGAAATCACGGTCCTGCTGATTACACACAACAAAGACCAGAAATTGACCTTGACCAAGCTTTTGGATGAGTTCAGCCAGAAAGCTGAAGATAAAGGATTTTCTCTGAATATTGCCGGGAATACACCGCTTAATTGAGGGAGCCTTGATTTTAATACAAACCTTCGGACCATGGCCGGAAGGGGTTGAAAAATGCCCAAAACCTGGACCCTTTTCATAGCAAAAAAAAATCTGCTCTTTTACGAACAAAGCCAGTAGGACCGAAAGGGACATTAAAACTGCAGCCCAAAGCACCTGTCGCATGCAATCTTGAATTGGAGCTGCATGGAGGTCTGATTTGAAAAAAGCACTCATTGCCTATTTTTCCCAGGGCGGCACAACAAAAACCATTGCTAAAAAAATAGCAGCCGGTCTGTCTGAATCGGACATTTTGGCCGATCTTCATGATATCACATCTCCCCTGCCCGACCTGAAGGGCTATGACCTGCTGGGAGTGGGATCTCCTGTTTACGTGTTCAGGCCGCCTTTTAATGTCATGGAATTTATTGAGCAACTGCCGCCATTAAATGGTCTGCCTTTCTTTGTTTTCCTCATGTACGGTAAAGTAACGGGCACGGCAGGCAATATCCTTCGCAATGCTCTATATCAAAAAGGCGGCCGTGAAATCGGGTATTCAAAATACAAAGGGGCGAATAGGTTTTTAGGGTATCTGAAACGTGGCGTTCTGTTTTCCCCTGACAACCCCACCAATGATGAACGCCGGAAAGCCGAAAACTTTGCCAAAGACCTTGCCGACAAGCTTAAGAACAATAAAACCTATACGCCTCCGGCCATGGACCTGCCACCGGGCATTGTCTATAAAATTGAAGACCTGCTCATTGAATATGGAAACAGATATTCTCAGGTCAGAAGCCATGGAATGGGATATATTTTCAAAGCTGGCGGATACTTTAATACAGGCGATCTGGATCAAGCCGTGGCACTAGCTGAAAAAGCTGTCTCAATTGCCGGAGATCCTTTTTATGAACTGGGTTTTAAGACAATCCTTGCCATTTCATATCTTCAAAATGACGAAATAGACAAGGCCAGAAGAGTCAGCGAAGAGGCCATTGCATTTTCCAACCAATTCGGTTGCGAAGTTTTCGGGGATCTTCAGCAGATTTTTCTGGCACCAGCTTTGATTGATGAAGGGCAGATGACCAGAGGATATAATATGCTAAAAAAATATGAATATTTGTTTAAAGCCCAGCAGCGGAAATCAGCTTTATTGAGTACTCGGCTTATTCTTGGAAAACTTTTTTCACAAATTGCGCTAAAGAAAAAATCGGTTCCACTCCTGGTCATGTTAAAAAATATTGGTTTTATTTTACGGCATGTCCCTACTGCTGAAAAAACGGCCATTAACTATTTTACAAAAGCAATCAAGCTTGCTGATGAAATCAAAGCAGTCGGTATGGCAGCACAGGCATATCTGGAACTTGGACTTTTGCATAAAGAAAAAAAGAGGCCACAGGAGGCCAGAACACATTTAAAGACCGCGATATCCAAATTTGAGTCAATTGATTCTGATGTATATATGAAACAGGCGAAAAAAGAGTTGTACTCTCTATAAAAAAGGTTGATGTTTATGAATTGTCCACAGTGCCGTTCTAAAAATCCAGCAGATGCAAATTTCTGCATGAAATGTGCGACCCCATTGAATTCAGAAAGACGTGATCAAACGGCAACGCCGGAAAAACAACCTATGGAAGGGGAAAGAAAGCACGCCACTGTAATGTTCTCGGATCTCTCCGGCTACACCGCAATGACCGAAAAGCTGGATCCCGAAGAGGTCAAATCCTTAATGGGTGGTATTTTCAAAAAAGCTGAAGGCATTGTTGAAAAATATGGGGGCACTGTTGAACGGTTTTTCGGGGATGAGGTAATGGTGCTCTTCGGAGTTCCCAAGGCTCATGAGGATGATCCTGTCCGGGCCATTCATGCTGCACTGGAGATCCATCAACTGGTAGAAAACTTAAGCCCGGCATTTGAAAAAGCGCACCAGACGCCATTGAAAATGCACACAGGCATCAACACAGGCCTTATCATCACTGGTGATGAATACATCGGCAAGGGTCGTCACGGCCTGACCGGGGATACCATCAACCTTGCCAAACGCCTTACCTCCCTTGCCGCCCCGGGAGAGATCATAGTTGGCCCTGACACCCACTGGAATGCAAAACGCATGTTTTCTTTTGATACCCTGGACCCGGTCCGGGTAAAAGGGAAAAAAGACGCTATTCAACCATTTAAAATCAATGACACAAAAACAAGAGTGCCTCAGACGAAGCAGCTTAAAGGGGTCCGGGCAGACCTTATTGGAAGAACTCGTCAGCTGCTTCAATTCGGGGATGCAGTGTCCCGGCTGAAGGCAGGGAAAGGCTCGCTGGTGTGTGTCACGGGTCATGCAGGTTCCGGTAAAAGCAGGCTAAAAGAAGAATTCAAAAACACCACAAGCCTGGTTTGGCTGGAAGGATTCACCTATCCGTACACCCAGAATACGCCTTACTACCCCATCATCAGCCTGTTCAACCATGCAATGAACCTGAATGAGGATGATTCGCCGCAGACTCTTAAATCCAAAATAGACAAAAGTATAAACAGCCTGGTGAGGGACAATGATCAGATTATCCCGTTTATCGGCACCCTTTATTCACTGGATTATCCCCAGATAGCCGCGGTTAGTCCTGAGTATTATAAATCAAAACTGTTTGAGGCCATATTCACAGTGTTAAGTGCACTTGCTGATAGGACACCCACAATTATCTGCCTTGAAGATCTGCACTGGGCTGACCCCTCTTCCCTGGAGCTGATCCGGTATATCATTGAAAAAATTGATGTACCGATCCTGATTTTGACCATCACAAGGCCGGTAATAAAACTGTTCTCAGAATCTTTGATTAAGAAAACCTCACTTGAATACCTGGATATAACAATCGATGATCTGAACACGGCTGATGCTAAAGCCATGGTTAAATCGCTGCTGAAAACAGACCAGATACCCAGCGGACTTGAAGACTTTGTCGAGAACAAGGCCCAGGGCAACCCGTTTTATTTGGAAGAGATTATCAATTCACTCAAAGAGTCCGGCGCATTGTCCCAGCAGCAGAACCGCTGGGAGTTGACAGGAGAAATTACAGAGTCCCGGATATCCTCGTCCATCCATGGGGTTATCTCAGCCCGGGTGGACCGCCTGGAGGAAGCATCCAGAAAAATCATCCAGGAAGCATCTGTGATCGGAAGATCATTTTACTATAAGATCATCAATCACATTACAGAGACGCAAAAGGATATTCAGTACTGCCTTAAAACCCTTGAAAATCTAGACCTGATCAAATCCAGGCAGACCAGCATCGATCTGGAATATGTGTTCAAGCACGCACTCACCCAGGAGGTGGTTTACAAAGGACTTTTAAAAACTCAGCGGCAGCTGATTCACGAAAAAATCGGAACAGTCATTGAAGAGATCTTCCATGACCGGCTGCCGGAATTTTACGAAACCCTGGCCCATCACTTCTCAAAAGGCACGTCCCTGATAAAAGCTGCTGATTACATGGTTAAATCGGGGGAGAAGAGTCTGAAGCGTTACTCATTGGATGAATCCCATGACTATTTTCAACAAGGATACAACCTGCTTGTCGACACCGAGCCTAAAACAAATGATATAAACCAGAGAATAATTGATCTGTTAAACCGGTGGGCCTATGTTTTCTATTTTAAGGGTGAATGCAAAGCGCTGGAATCTCAGATGTTCTCCCACGCCCATATTGCGGATAGCATAGAGGACTTGGAGACAAAGGGGATGTTCTATACATGGTTTGGATTTTCATTAGAATTTCGGGCAATATATCGCGGAGCAGAGGAATATCTTAACAAAGCTCTGGATATTGGAAAACAAACCGGCAGCAAAAAAGTAATGGCACATGCCTATACGTGGTTATCGTGGGTTTACAGCGATCTTGGGCAGTTTGCCAAAGGTATTGAGTGCGGACACAAAGCTCGTGAATTGGCAGACGGATATCCGGAAGCACCCTATGTTATGTTCAAATCCACGGGCGGTATCTGCTGGAACTATTTTTTCATGGGTCATGCTTCCCGGCTGATAAAAAAAGGTGAAGAAATCGTCAGGCTTGGTGACGCATATGCTGAGCCCCGCAGTCTGGGAATGGGGCATGTAATGATCTGCGGCGGTTATAATAATTTTGGTGATTTCAGCCAGGCCGTGTCTTCCGGCCGGAAGGCGACAAAAGTGACAACCGATCCGATGTATACAGACGCTTTTACCTTGATGCTGGCACAGTCCTATCTCATGAAAGGCAGCATGGAAGAGGCCGGGGACTGCCTGGAATCGGTGATACCACATATGGACTCTTCCGGAAATCTGCTTTTTGGAGATATTGCGACCGTTCAGCAAGGTCCCGTATTGGTAGACAGAGGACAGATGTCCCGTGGAATGAAGCAGCTTCTGGAAATAGAGAAAACACTTATAAAACAGGGCAGAAAAGGCATATGGCCCTTAGTCCGGCTGGTCCTGGGAAAAGTGTTTCTCGAAATCACGTTAAAAACAAAACCTGTACCCGTATCAGTCATATTAAAAAACATCGGATTTATCATTCGAAATGCACCGACATCGTTCAAAAAAGCTGTCTACTGGTATGAAAAAGCAATTGAAGTCGCCAATGAACTCGACGCGCCAGGAATAAAAGCCCAGGCTTTCCTGGATCTTGGTATCCTTTACAAAGCCCGAAAAAAATATGATCCGGCAAAAGAACATTTTGAGGCGGCTATTCCCATTTTCGAAGATATCGGGGCATATGCTTTTTTAAAACAGGCAAAAAAAGAACTTGAAACCTTAACAGGATAAAACGATTCCCATGATAACCTGCCCTGAATGCAAATCTGACAATCCTCAGGACGCCAATTTCTGCATGAAATGCGGGTATCGTTTTAAAAAAGAGACCATCTCCCCTCCCCGCCCTACCGATGTTGAAGGCGAGCGCAAACAGGCCACAGTGCTTTTTTCTGATCTGTCAGGCTATACTGCCATGACTGATAAAATGGATCCTGAAGAGGTCAAAAACCTGATGGGCGACATTTTTGAAAAGGCCGGCAAAATAGTCGAAAAATACCAGGGGACTGTAGAACGCTTTTTCGGCGATGAGATCATGATCCTGTTCGGTGTTCCCAGAGCCCATGAAGATGATCCTGTCCGTGCTATCCAAACGGCAATTGAAATTCATGAACTGGTTGAAACCATAAGTCCTGAATTTGAAAAAAACCATCAAACACCTCTGAGTATGCATACCGGTATTAATACAGGTCTTGTCATCACTGGGGACAAATACATCGGCAAAGGCAGGCACGGCCTTACCGGGGATACGATCAATCTTGCGAAACGCCTCACAGGGAGTACCAGAATAAAGTCAACCCCTTTTTTCCATATATTTTATAGGCGCA
>CAZLTD010000059.1:0-34387 GCA_964562385.1 uncultured Desulfobacula sp. | reverse complement strand
CTTTAGCTCAGATCTGGACTGAAAGGAGTTTGGATATGGGAGTTAAAGTAAGAGAAAAGCCTAAAGGATCAAAAGTTTGGTATGTATTTATAAATTATAAAGGGAGGAGAAAAGCACTAAGAATAGGACCGGATAAAAAGTTAGCTTTATCACAGGCAAAACTGATAGAAGCGAAATTGGTCTTAGGTGAAGCTTTTTTAGAAACAGATAAACAGATAAACAAGTGCCCAGTCTTTGAAGACTATGCTGATATCTGGATTAATGTCACAGTGTCTGCCACTTGCAAGGAGTCTACTAAAACTGATTATATGTGTATTTTGGATATTCATATATTACCGATTTTTGGAAAAAAACAGGTCATTGATATAAATCGGATGGCAATTAAAAACTTTCTGATGAAAAAAATCAAAGATGGATATTCACCCTCAACTGTATCACATATGAAATGTTGTATAAGTGGAATTTTAAATATTGCAGTAGACAATGGTGATTTTGATTATAATCCAGCACATCGTCTTGGGAAACTTTACAAAAAAAACAATACTCAAGACAAAATTAGTCCTTACTCAAAACAGGAACTTTCACTCCTATTAAAAGGGTTTAAGGAATGGAATCTGGATCATTATCCGCTAATATTAATCTTGGCGAGAACTGGAATGCGACTTGGTGAAGTTTTCGCTTTGCAATGGGATGATATCAATTTTAAGAAAAGGTCTATAAAAGTTCAAAGGACATATTATAGAAGAAAAATTGGTACTCCTAAAAATGGTAAAAGTAGACTTGTGGATATGTCTAAACAGTTATCAGACACCCTAATTACGCTGAAAAGTAAAAGGGAAGCTGATGTTGCTGAGAATGGATTAGATGAATTACCTATATGGGTTTTTCCAAACAAAGCTGGTAATCTTTCCGATAGCGATCACTGGCGGAGACGTGTTTTTTATAAAGTTATTGAGAAAACTGGTCTCAGGAAAATAAGAATTCATGATATCAGACACACATTTGCAACACTGCTGATTCAAGCTGGCGAATCTTTAGCATATATTCGTGATCAACTTGGTCACCACAGCATTAGTATTACCGTAGATACTTATGGACATCTGAAACCAGGTGAGAATAAAGCTGCTGTAGACCGTTTGGATGATTAAGTTCAAAATGCAACCAAACGCAACCTATATGCAACCAAAGCAAAAGAGCTCTTAACGAATATCGCTAAGAGCCCTTTAAAATATGGTACGCCCGACAGGATTCGAACCTGTGGCCTACGGATTAGAAGTCCGTTGCTCTATCCAGCTGAGCTACGGGCGCAAACAAAAAGGTCTTTTACCAAAAATCGGCAGGGTTGTCCACAAAAAAGTGATCCTGTCTGTTTTTTATGGAACATATATTGCTTTTAAGAATTTCATGATAATGGTATACTCAATTTTCATACTAACTTCTAAGGTAGACTGAATGACACAGACATCGAACCAGGAAAATCCGAGCAAACCCAGACTGACAAAAAAAGACTTTCTCGTTCCGGTGAGCAAAACCAATAAGTCCAGCTCTAAAGCACTTGTAAAATCAGACCCGATTCAAAGCTATCTAAATGAGATCAGCAGGTATAAACTGCTGACCCGGGAACAGGAAGTTGAGCTTGGCAAACGGATACAGGAAGAAGGCGACCAGGAAGCCGCCTATATAATGACCACCTCCAATTTGAGGTTGGTGGTCAAAATCGCTCTTGAATTTCAGAGAATCTGGATGCAGAACCTGCTGGACCTGATCCAGGAAGGCAATATCGGGCTTGTTCAGGCGGTTAAAAAATTCAATCCATATAAAAACGTTAAATTCTCCTATTATGCCTCTTTCTGGATAAAGGCGTATATTCTCAAGTTTATCATGGACAACTGGCGAATGGTGAAAATCGGCACCACCCAGGGGCAGCGCAAACTGTTTTTCCGTTTAAAAAAAGAGAAAAGACGCCTGATTGAACAGGGATTCGATCCCAAACCCAAATTATTGTCCGAGCGACTTGGGGTGTCTGAAAAAGAGGTTGTGGACATGGACCAGCGCCTGGCCAACTGGGACTTAAGCCTTGATGAGCCCTTAAAAAGCGACTCCAACACCGAGCGAATTGAATTTATCAATGTGGAATCAGATTCATCTGAAGACCGGGTGGCCAAAAAAGAGATTGAGGACATCCTGCACATCAAGGTCAATGAATTTAAAAAAACACTCAACGAAAGAGAATTGGATATTTTTGATACCCGTATATTTTCAGACTCACCCCAGACGCTCCAGGAGATTGGTGAGCGGTATTCCATTTCAAGGGAACGGGTCAGGCAGATTGAAAATAATATCCTTAAAAAAATGAAGGCCTTTTTCAAAAAAGACATGCCGGACTTTGAGATGTACGATCACAGCCAGTAATCCTGTGTGCCAACTGAAAAGAGGAGTTGTTCGATTATAATACAAATCCATACCGGTTTTTAAGGTGCCTGAAATTATGAAAAGATATTTTCCCATCTGCATTTTATTGCTACTGTCAGCTCTGATTCTTCTTACCGGCTGCCATCATATCAACCAGGGTGCCGCAAAGCATAAAGCCGCCATGGAACCCTCCAGTCCGATCTGGGAGGAAAATGATCTTTCGGCCAACTACTATTACCTTGAATCCAGAATTCATATCAAGAATGAAGACTTCAAGAAAGCTCAAGCCTCACTTTACAAAGCGCTTGCCAAAGATCCGGACTCCTTTGTTTTAACCCGGGAGTTGATCGCTTTGTTTATGCGGGAGAAAAACAAAGATAAGGCCATTGAACAGATTGATCACTTTACCCGCAGGAATCCGGATAATGTAGACGGCCTGCTTTTGATGGTGCAGCTTAAAAAAGAGACCCTTGATGAAGCAAAGCTGGTGGAAATCTTAAACCGGATTCTGGCCGTTGATCCGGACAATAAGGAGAGCTACCTGAGACTGGGTAAAATCTATATTGATAAAAAGGATTACCCTGCCGCTCTCACATTGTTCCAAAAAATGGTACAACAGTTTCCCGACTATTATGTCGGGCAATTTTATCTTGGAGATGTTCATATGTCCTTAAAGCAGTATGAACAGGCCCAAGAACGATTTTTAAAATCCATTGAACTGGAACCGGACCTGGTTGCTCCTCGTCTGCAGTTGATTGACATATACAATCATGACAAGAAAAAAGGGTATGAGCAAAAGGTCATCGACACATATGAACAGATCCTGACCATTGAGCCGGATAATTATTCCGCCCTTTTCAGCATGGCCCTTGCCTATTATAAGGCAGGCCAAAAAGACAAGGCAAGCGAGATATTCACACAGCTTGGCGGGGAAGCGGACAGCAATTCCAGGCTGATCATGGCGGCCACCGAAGAATTTATCTCTGGCAAGAAATTTGATGATGCCATTATCGTGTTTTCCCAGATGCTCAAGGGCAACCCGAAAAACTCCAGTTTACATTTTTTCCTGGGCATGGCCTATCAGGCCGCTGACAAGTTCAAAGAAGCGGTGAATGCCTATCTTAAAGTCAAACCCGGTCATACCCAGCACAAAAAAACGATTTTGAGCATTGCCTATCTGTACAAACAGATGAACCAGATCGAGCCTGCCATCAATTATCTGGAACGGCAATATCAGGCTTTTCCCAAAGATATCGACATCATCTCTTACCTGTCGTCTTTTTATGACTCACAAAAACAATATCAAAAATCGATCAGCCTGTTGAACGCTGCGCTAAAGGATTCACCTGACAATACGACCCTGATGTTCAGGCTGGGAACGGTTCAGGGCAAGGCGGGGCTCAAGGAAGCATCCATTGAGACCATGAAAAAAGTCATTGCAGTTGACCCCAAAGACGCCAGTGCCCTTAATTACCTCGGATATACCTATGCAGATATGGGAATCAAGTTGGATCAGGCCCTGAATCTTATTTCCAGGGCCCACCGGTTAAAACCTGAAGATGGATATATTACAGACAGCCTCGGCTGGGTCTACTACCAGATGGGACAGTATGAAAACGCGATAAAATATCTTGAAAAAGCGGCAAGATTGACATCGTTTGAGACCATTATCTCAGACCACCTCGGGGATGCCTATATGAAAATGGACCGTCACAGGGAAGCGCTGACCGCCTTTGAAAAAGCAGTGGCCAATGCCCAGGAAGGAGACAAGGAGCTGGCCCTGGAAATTAAAAAGAAAATCAAGGCTGTAAAGCAATTACTCAATGATTGATATCCTTCGCTGTAGAAACGCATTTATCATATTTATATTTTTAACCATTCCCCTTGGCTGTGCACCGACACACAAAATTTCAGATCCCGGTCTGGATAAAAAAGCCGGGACCATTGTTCGAAACATACGACAGGCAAACCAGGATATTCATGCCAGCAAGGGTGTTGGATGGATCAAAACCCTGAACGGCCGTCACACCCAAAAATATAAAATTGCCTGGGCAGCCGCCTTCCCCAACAAAATCAGAATCACCTTTCTGGTGTCCGGCCATCCGTTTGAAACCATTGCTGCTGACGGCAAAAAAGTCACCTTTGTTTCCCATACCGGGAATCATAAACCGTATACAACCCATACCCGTGATCCGGACATGGAAGAATTTATCAATATTCCGGTAAAGCTGTCGGAACTGATATCCCTTTTACTGGGCCGATTACCGGTCAAAAAGTATGACACTGCTGTTTTTTCTCCCAACGATCCCGCCTTAAAAACGATTCACCTTACAAGGCTCTGGAGTAACACGCGCCAGACCCTTTTTCTGGATGACACCAACAGTCCTGCGGGATTAAAAACAAGCACCCTGGAAAACCAATTACTGTACAGCCTGAAAATCACTTCAAACAAAACCATATCATCCCATATCATCCCGGCCACAATCGAGATGATTGACGGTGGGCAAAACAGATTGTCTCTAAAAATCACCACATTTCAGGTGAATCCCCGCATAAAAGAGACCGTATTCCGGTTGACAGTAAAGGGATCGTAACCATTATTTATGGTGTTTAATATTTACCATGACCTTTAGATATTAGGATAAACTCTCAAAGGAGATTTCATAACATGATCCACGATAGTGTAGACACGGCAAAAAAAGGCGGCGGATGTCCCTCCCAGGGTGGCGGAGACATGGCTGCCAGGCAGAAACAGGAAGAAGAAAAAATCAAGGCATCCCTGTCAAAGATTAAACATAAAATTTTTGTTCTAAGCGGCAAGGGCGGTGTGGGTAAAAGCAGTGTATCTGCAAACCTGGCGGCCAGCCTTTCCAAAAAAGGGTACAAAACCGGCCTCATGGATGTGGATGTCCACGGACCTTCCATTGCGCAGATGCTCGGGCTGACGGAACTTTTGGACATTTCCGAAAACCAGCTTCTGCTGCCCAAACAGGTCAATGGAAATCTCAAAGTTGTTTCGGTTCAGGCGCTCATGCAGGACAAAGACCAGGCCATTATCTGGAGGGGACCTGCCAAAACAGGAATGATCCGGCAGTTTGTTTCGTCTGTGGACTGGGGGGAGCTTGACTATCTGATTATTGATGCCCCTCCGGGCACAGGTGACGAACCTCTAACCGTTGTCCAGACCATCCCCGAAGCGTTGGGTGTGATTGTTACCACCCCCCAGGAAGTAGCCCTGGCAGATATTCGAAAATCCATCTCCTTTTGCAAAACCGTGCGTTTAAAAACGCTGGGAATCGTGGAGAACATGGCAGGATTCAAATGCCCGCACTGCAACGAAGGCATTGATCTTTTCAGTTCAGGCGGCGGAGAAAAAACCGCAGCAACACAAGGACTTGGCTTTTTGGGATCCATTCCCTTTGATCTTCGCGTGGTGGCAGCCGGGGACAGCGGCGTGCCGGTCATGATGCAGGACAAAAAATCCGACTTCACCAAAGCATTTGATACGGTTGTCGACAATATTATTAAAAACACAGAAAAGTAGCATTGCCTATTGAACGGTCAGATTGATAAAACCAGAAAGTTAAAAGACCTTCTGAATCAAAGGGAGAAAGCTAATCTTTCTCCCCTGGCCTGTTTCAGTCATACCGCCCTGCGGCGTCATAAAGAGAAATTTAAGGGCAACGAATACCGGCAGCCCTTCAGTGCTGATGCCGACCGAATTTTAAATTCAATGGCCTATACCCGGTATATCGATAAAACCCAGGTTTTTTCACTGATAAATAATGATCATCTCACCCACCGGGTGATTCATGTTCAGCTGGTATCCCGGGTAGCCCGAACCATTGGACGCTACCTGGGGCTTAACGAGGATCTCATTGAAGCCGCCAGTATCGGTCATGATATCGGCCACGCACCGTTCGGCCATGACGGAGAAGGTTTTCTTTCCAAACTGACCCACGAGAACGGGGCAGGTTTTTTTCATCATAATATCCAGAGCATCCAGTTTCTGGACCGGATCGAAAAAAATGGGACCGGATGGAACCTGAGTCTTCAAACCATGGACGCCATTATCGGCCACAACGGTGAAGTTCACTCCAGACAGCTTACTCCGGAGAAAAAGCGAACATTTAATGACCTTGACCATTTGATGAACACCATGACGAAGCAGAAGGCATGCAATATCAACCCTGCCACCATGGAAGGCTGCGTGGTTCGGATGGCCGATACCATCAGCTATATTGGCAGGGATCTGGAAGATGCCATCAGGCTCGGCCTTGTCAAACGACAGGATATCCCTCAAGATTGTGTCACGATACTGGGCCAGACCAACGGCACCATTGTGTTCAATCTGGTCACAGACCTGATCGCCAACAGCCTGGACAGGCCCTATCTTAGATTTTCCGAAAAAATATCAAAGGCCTTAAAAGCACTGAAGGCGTTTAATTACAGGCATATTTATAAAAACCCGGTTATCAAACAGCATTTGTCATCCATTGGGGATATTTTCAAATTCCTGTTTGAATCCTATCTGTCAAGCCTTGAAAAAGGCAATGAAAATTCCATGATTTTCACAGATTTTTTACACGGCATGTCTGATGATTATAAAAAAGCTCACACACCGCCCCAGATCGTTCGGGACTATATCTCCGGAATGACCGACTCCTATTTTATACGGCAGGCACCGGATCATATGAAACCCGCTGCTGTCGAATATGTGTGATATCCTTTATCAGGTGCCTGATGTTAACACGCTTTTACTGATAACTGACAACTGATAACTGACAACTTTTTTTATGTTTGAAAACAGAGAATACAGGAAGCATCACAAAAAAGAGGGACTGGTATCGTTTGATGTCACGGTCAAAGAGACCAATCTCAACATCCAGGCGGACACAGATCTGTCACAGGAGGCCATCCATTATGTGCTTGAAGCAAGAAACATGCTTGAAGCCTATATCGGGCAGCACCCGGAATTTTCCGCCGCCCTTGTGCCTTATAAGGACAGCGGGCCTGTACCCGGGCCGGTCCACAGGATGATGGATGCGGGCCGTCTGGTCCATGTCGGCCCCATGGCTGCGGTGGCCGGAACGGTGGCAGCCTTTACCGGCGAGAAGCTGCTAACACTTTCAAACGAAGTCCTGGTAGAAAACGGCGGGGATATTTTTGTGAAATCAGATACCGACACGGTATTTTCCATTTTTGCCGGAGAGTCACCCTTCAGCATGGTCACCGGCATCAAAATAAAGAGACAGAAAGCACCCTACGGCCTTTGCACCTCCTCGGGCACCATCGGCCATTCCACAAGTTTCGGCAAGGCCGATGCCGTCACCATCCTGTCCGACTCATGCCCCCTGGCCGATGCTGCGGCAACCGCTCTTTGCAATCGGGTGAAAGCCAGAAAAGATATTGAACCGGTCATTGAGGCCGGAAAAACCGTACCCGGTCTTAAAGGTATCGTCATCATCAAGGGTGACGCCATCGGCGTCTGGGGGGATCTTGAGCTGGTCAAGCTATAAGCAATATCATCAGATATCATCTACCCGTTCCGGCACCCCGGCCTTACCGGCTGATTGATTTATGGGAACAACTGCTCTCTTATTTTCTCCGGTCTGCAAAAGCCATGTGTAAATAGTCCTGAAGCGGTATGGGCTTTCTGCCTGTCACCTTTTTAATATCATCTGTCACAAAGAAGGAAAGAAAGAGGAAAGCAAAGGAAAGGGGTCGAGCAAAGGAAAGGGGTCGAGTCTACGATTGACCCTTGCGGAAGCGTGGGGCAAAGGGTCCGATCTATAAATATAAGATCATGAAATATTTCAAAAGGAGGGATTATGAAATGTATGATGGATCATATCGTCTTGAATGTTGAAAACGAAGAAAAAATGATTGCGTTTTACACGGAATTGCTGATGCTGCCTGCTGAACGCCTGGGGGCGTACCGTGCCGGAAAGGTTCCCTTTCCATCTGTACGATTGAATCGTGATACGATCATCGATTTGTTTCCGAAAAAAATGTGGCAGAAAGATTCCAGGTCAGGAGACGGCCGGATCAATTTGAACCATTTCTGTATATCACTGGGCAAAAAGGACTGGCAGGCGATAGTGGAGCGGCTGAAGGCAAACAACATTGATATTGAGGAAGGCCCAGTTCAACGCTGGGGGGCTCACGGTACCGGAACTTCAGTATATTTTCGAGATCCTGACGCCAACCTTATTGAAGCGCGGTATTATGAGGAACACAATCGCTCTGATAAATGCATGCTTGAATCATAAACTGCAACACTGATGCTGTAAATATTGGGACAGGTATTAAACAATAGTCTCAAAACATCTCAGGTTAGCGTTTTCGACCCCGGCAACAATACATTAAAAATTTTACTTTGATTTCAATAATCACATCGTGAACAGAAAACACAACCCCACGGCTGAATAAAAAATATATGCGTACAAAAGGAGGGTTGATTTTTCCGGCAACCTTTATCATAACATCGTTCTGTATGCAGACGTTTTTTAAAAGCAACTCCACGGAAGTCATGCTCCCTTGCCCCTTTAAATAAAATGATTAAAATGATTATTATCAGTAGATGTTATCTCTTCTTAACAAAAGAACAAGGAACAAATCATGACTCAAAATAATACGATTAATCGATCCATCCTGCTTGCCAGCAGGCCTTACGGCAAACCAGACCTGAAAAATTTTCGCATGGAAGAGACACCTGTTCCCGTCCCGGAAAAAGGGCAGGTTTTACTGCGCACCCAGTATCTGTCCCTGGACCCCTATATGCGGGGGAGGATGAGTGATGCAGCCTCATATGCCGACCCGGTTGAGATCGGCCAGGTGATGGTGGGTGCCACAGTTTCCAGGGTGGAAGCATCACAACACACTGATTACAAAGAAGGAGACTGGGTTCTGGCCTACAGCGGGTGGCAGGATTATGCCATTTCTGACGGGACCGACCTGACCCACCTTGGTAAAAACCCGTCCGACCCGAGAGGTCTGTCCTATGCATTGGGAATCATGGGGATGCCGGGATTCACTGCCTACATGGGGCTGCTGGATATCGGCGAGCCTCAAAAGGGAGAAACTTTAGTGGTGGCCGCTGCTACAGGACCGGTGGGATCAACGGTGGGACAAATTGGCAAACTGAAAGGGTGCCGGGTAATCGGCATTGCCGGTGGTGACGAAAAATGCGAATACGCAAAAACAACCCTCGGTTTTGATGACTGCCTGGATCATAAATCCCCTGACCTTGACAAAAAGTTAAAACAGGCCTGTCCCAAAGGGATTGACATCTATTTTGAGAGTGTGGGAGGAAAAGTGTTTGATGCTGTTTTCCCACTGCTTAACGCAAAAGCAAGAATCCCGTTATGCGGGCTTGTTTCCCAATACAATGCCACAAAGATTCCCGACGGTCCGGACCGACTGTCACGTCTCATGGGAACCCTTCTGGTTAAACGCATCAAAGTCCAAGGATTCATAATATTTGATGATTACGGCCACCGTTATGAAGAGTTCGCAGCGGATATGCAGCAGTGGCTGAGCCAAGGAAAAATAAAATACCGGGAACATATCGTAAGTGGACTTGAAAATGCACCAGAAGCGTTTATCGGAATGCTCGAAGGCCTGAATTTCGGCAAACTGGTCATAAAGGTCAACGAAAACTTATCATAGATGTCCCAAAAATTAGAAACCAAAAAGGATGTGAGGTCTTCCATGGAAATCAAATCACTGACGTGCCTTTTTTTTTCACCCACCAACACCACAAAGAAAATCATTGAAGCCATTGTTCAGGGCATTCAGCCTGACGAAACAGACATGATCGACGGCACCTATGCGGCATCGCGTGAACAGGTGCCCTCATCCTTTGACACGGATGCCGTGATTCTGGCAGCACCGGTCTACTACGGGCGCCTGCCTGAATCTGTCCTGCCGCTGTTTACCCGCCTGAAAGGGGACAAAAAACCGGTTATCCTGATCGTTGTCTACGGGAACCGTGAATATGACGATGCATTGCTGGAGCTTTCTGATATCAGCACAGAATGCGGGTTTGTCCCGATGGCCGCCGGCGCATTTGTGGCAGAGCACTCCTATTGTATTCCAGGGCGCCCCATGGCCAAGGGGCGGCCGGATGCCGCTGATATCGAGCAGGCGGCGGCCTTTGGAAAACTGATCAAAAAGAAATTGCTGTCAACAGCATCACCCGATGAATTCACACCTTTAAATATCCCGGGCAACCGCCCCTATAAAGTACCTGAAAACCTCTACATGATTAAAAAGGTCAGGGAAACCATGGCATTTGTGCCGGATACGGATACAGAACGATGCACACAATGCGGCATCTGCGTTGATGCCTGCCCTGAGGCGGCCATCGACTCCTGCGATGTGGCCGACATCGACCGGTGGAAATGTATTTTGTGCTTTGCCTGTGTAAAATCGTGCCCGGAACAGGCCAAGAATATGGCGGAACCCCATTTCAATGAGGCAGTGGGTCAACTGGCCCGGGCCATAGAATCACGAAAGGAGCCGGACATGTTTCTTGAGGCTTAAAAAACCTGTCCGGCAGGCCGTGTAGGAGAACTTAAAAGAATATGTTGAAAACGTCCTCTTTAATAAAGATGCCCCACCTTATCTTCCACCGCCTTTACAATACTGCCGTCATGGAGCAGCTCTTTTACCTTGGCAATATCCGCGGATAAAAAACGATCCTCTTTCATATACCCGACCTTGCTGCGGATAACTTCATAGGCCGCAAGGGTGCCTTCCCCTGCTTTCATATTGGTGAACAGATCGATTCCCTGGGCTGCGCACAGCAACTCAATGGCAATGACCTCTTCGGTATTGGCAACGATATCCCGGCATTTTCTGGCGGCAATGGCGCCCATGGACACGTGGTCTTCCTTGTTGGCAGATGTCGGGATGGAGTCCACCGAGGCCGGATGGGCCAGCACCTTGTTTTCCGACACCAGGGATGCGGCGGCGTACTGGGCAATCATAAATCCTGAATTCAGTCCCCCGTCTTCAATGAGAAAGGCCGGCAGGCCTGACAGCTGCGGATTGACAAGGCGTTCGATACGCCGTTCCGAAATATTGGCAAGTTCGGCAATGGCAATGCCTAAAAAGTCGCAGGCCAGGGCCAGGGGCTGACCATGGAAATTCCCGCCGGACAAAAATTCCTCAGATTCTGTGAAAATCAATGGATTTTCCGTGGAAGAATTCATCTCCACCCGGATAACATTGTCCACATAGCCGAATGCATCCCATGACGCCCCGTGAACCTGGGGAGAGCATCGCAGGGTATAGGCATCCTGAACCCTGGAGCAATCGTGATGGGAAGAGATGATCCCGGAACTCTCTGTAATCCTGAGCATATTGTCTGCTGCCTTGATCTGACCTTTGTGGGGCCGGGCCTGGTGAATTCTCTTGTCAAAGGCGGCTCTTGTGCCCATCAGGGTTTCAAGGCTCATACTGGCGGCAATATCGGCGTGTTTACATAGATTTAAAGCATCATGAAGGGCCAGGCAGCCCAGGGCAATCATAAACTGGGTACCGTTGATCAGGGCAAGGCCCTCTCCGGCTTCCAGGACCAGCGGCTCAATTGATTTTTTCTTTAAGGCTGCTGCACCGGACATCCGTTTACCGTCAATAAAGGCCTCGCCCATCCCGATCAGGACAAGGGAAAGGTGGGCCATGGGGACCAGATCTCCACTGGCGCCGACAGATCCTTTTTCAGGCACCACAGGGACAATACCGCAATTTAATACTTGCGCCAATTTTTCAATGGTTTCAAGACGCAGCCCGGAATTGCCCCGGCAAAAATCATTAACCCGAAGGGCGATCATGGCACGGACCACATCATCTTCCATATGCCGCCCCATTCCGGCGGCATGGGAAAGCAGGATTTTTTTCTGCAGTTTTTTGGTGTCTTCATAGGAGATCGTCACATCTGAAAGAGCGCCAAACCCTGTGGTCACACCGTAAATGCGTTCACCGTCTTTTACCCATTTTGCGATCAGCTCCCGGGCTTTATGAATCCGGGATTCAGATTCTGAAGAAATTTTAATGCCGACATCATGCCGGGCAATTTTCACCAGCTCCTCAAGACCAAAATCATTGCCGCACAGTTCTATTTCTTTACTCATCTCTTATCCCCTTATAAATTTTCCCACCAGTTTATATCGAGATCCGGGTGATATAATCCGGCTGTATGTAGCCACCATGTCGTAAGACCAGGTTCTTCGCGTAAGACGGATACACGGTTCCGTGGCCTTGATTTTCAAATGACCCTGTATTGATTTTGTACATAAAACCGCCTCAATCACGTGTTCTGCCTGCTGCACCGGGGCCACATCCAGAAGGTAGTCACTGGGAGTGATCTTTTTGAAATCCTGTTCCAGATAATTGGGAGCCACCTTGGGATTGATAAAGCGTTCCGAATACTGCACCGGCACTCCCCGGTCCATGTGCACAATAATTGAATGGAATATCACATCTCCCGTATCAAGTTTCATCTTTTTGGCAATGTCCTGTTTTAAAACTTCCTGTTTTAAAACCAGGATCTGAGATGAATGAACCCCGCCCCACTGGGCAATCTCTGTGGCAATACTTTTGATCTCCAATAACGCGGCATCGGGTTTGGGTCGTGCCACAAAACTGCCCACGCCCTGGATCCTGACGATCCGGCCCTCTTCGGTCAGCTCTTTTAAAGCACGGTTGGCTGTCATCCTGGAGGCATTAAAGTTTTTGGCCAGCTGGGTTTCCGAGGCCACCTTGTCATCGGGTCTCAATCTGCCTGACTCTATATCTTTGATCACACTTCTCTTTATTTTATCATACAGCGCGAACGCCTGTTCCGTTCTGGCCATTATACCCCCTGATCCTGGTCAATTCATAAACATTTGCAAGTTCAACCCGTTATATTCATATTCGAAGTTGGCAATTACGTGTTTAACACCCTGTTCTGCCCTTGGCAGTAAAAATTGCTTGACATCATATCTATACTTGTATAGACAAGTAGTATCCAATTAAACACAATTTGTCAACACCGACCAGGAGGAAAATCATGAATAACAAAGAAAAAATACTGAAAGAACTCAAGATAGGATGCGGTGTGGCCCGCCCGGTCAAAGCCCCCAGAGGCACACAGCTTCACTGCAAGGGATGGTACCAGGAAGCGGCCCTTCGAATGCTGTGCAACAACCTGGACCCCGACAACGGTGAAAATCCGGATGAGTTAATCGTTTACGGCGGATTGGGCAAAGCGGCCAGGAACTGGGAATGCTTTGATGCCATTGTCAGAACCCTGCTGGACCTTGAGAATGATGAAACCATGCTGGTTCAATCCGGCAAACCGGTCGGCGTATTGAAAACCCATGAAACAGCTCCCAGAGTGTTGATTGCCAATGCCAATATCGTGCCCAAATGGGCAAACTGGGACTATTTCCACGAACTGGACAAAAAAGGATTGATCATGTACGGCCAGATGACGGCCGGCTCCTGGATCTATATCGGGACCCAGGGCATCCTTCAGGGAACCTATGAAACATTTGCATCCCTGGGGCAGACCCATTACAAATCCGACCTGACAGGAAAAATAGTCGTCACTGCTGGTCTGGGCGGTATGGGAGGCGCACAACCGCTGTCTGTGACCATGGCCAACGGGGTTGCTATCTGTGTTGAAATCGACCATGGCCGTATTGAAAAACGCCTTGAGAAAAGATATCTGGATGTCGAAGCCGGCTCTTTGGATGAGGCCATTGCCGTGGCGCAAAAAGCTGCTGCTGACGGAAAACCTTTATCAATAGGTCTGTGCGCCAATGTCGTGGACATCCTGCCGGCCATGATGCAAAAGGGTTTTATCCCGGATGTTATCACCGATCAGACCAGTGCGCACGATGAGCTCAACGGCTATTTCCCCCAGGGTTTATCCTTTGAAGAAGCCTTAAGCCTGCGCAAATCAGATCCTGAAAAATATAAAGACATGGCCATGAACTCCATGGCCGATCATGTGCGGGCCATCCTTGAGATGCAGAAAAAAGGGGCCATTGCCTTTGATTACGGCAACAATCTGCGAGCTCAGGCCATGAAGCGTGGTGTTGACAATGCCATGGATTACCCCGGGTTTGTACCGGCCTATATCCGGGAGTTGTTCTGCCAGGGCGAAGGACCTTTCAGATGGGCGGCACTCTCCGGTGATCCTGAAGATATCCGGGTCACGGACGAAGAGCTGATCAAGCTTTTCCCTGAAAAGAAAAAAATGGTCAACTGGCTGAAAATGGCCGGTGAAAAAGTCGAGCACATGGGGCTTCCCACACGGATCTGCTGGCTGGGCTACGGAGAGCGGGAAAAAGCAGGCAAGCTGTTCAATGACCTTGTTAAATCAGGCAGGGTTAAAGCCCCCATCGTGATTGGCAGGGATCACCTGGACTGCGGTTCTGTGGCCTCGCCCTACCGGGAGACTGAAGCCATGAAAGACGGCTCTGATGCCGTGGCTGACTGGGCACTTCTCAACTGCATGACCAATGTGGCATCCGGTGCCACCTGGGTTTCATTTCATGACGGCGGCGGCGTGGGGATCGGGTATGCCCTTCACGCAGGCCAGGTAACCGTGGCCGACGGCACAAAGGAAGCGGAAAAACGGGTCACCACCGTCCTGAGAAACGATCCGGGTACCGGTATTATCCGGCATGCCGATGCCGGGTATGAGACCGCCATTGACGTGGCCAATACCAGGGGTGTTAAATTACCCATGATCAATCAGCAATAAGGATAGCTATGAAACTTGTTGACCTGACCATCACCAATTTTGCCAAAGAGCTTTCATCTGCCTCCCCTGCCCCTGGCGGGGGAAGTATGGCCGCCCTAAGCGGTGCTTTGGGAGCGGCCCTGTGCGAAATGGTGTCCAACTTGACCCTTGGCAAAAAAAAATATGCCGAAGCGCAACCGGCTATGGTTGAGATAAAAAAACAAGCCCGGGCCATGGCAGGAAAACTGCTGGAACTGGTGGATGAGGACACCCTCTCCTACAACCGTGTGGTTGAGGCCTACAAGCTGCCCAAAGACACGCCGGCCGAACAGCAGCTGCGCCTGGATGTGATCCAGGATGCCTTAAAGGCGGCTGCCCATGCCCCCTTCCAAACCCTTGAACAGTCCGCAGCGGCCATGGAGCTGGTTAAAGATGTGATTGCCCATGGCAACCCCAACTGCATCACCGATGCAGGGATGGCCGCCGAAATGGTCAATTCAGCTGTCCGGGGCGCGGCATATAATGTTGGTATCAATCTTCTGGATATTAAAGATCCCGGGTTTGTGGCACAATTAAGACAAAAAAGTGTTCAAATTTTAAACTCTGTACAAAAAGAGACCGATGCCATCCGGCTGATCCTTGAAAAAGCCGTTAACCTGGAGGGATTATAAATATGACATCCCTGCCTGAAACCATAGATACCCTGCTGATCAACTGCCGGGCCGGCACCATGGCAAAAGAAGCCCTTTCCCCGATTGAAAAAGCGGCGATAGCTGTCGCTAAAGGTAAAATAGCCTGGATCGGCCGGCAAAAAGATCTGCCTGAAAAGATCCTGGACAGAAGTCTGAAAACCATTGATTGCCAGAACAGATGGATCCTGCCGGGATTCGTGGACTGCCACACCCATCTGGTCTTTGGCGGCTCCCGTTCCAATGAATTTGAAATGCGTCTCAACGGCGCCACCTATGAAGAGATCTCCAACCAGGGCGGCGGCATTATCTCAACGGTCACAGCCACAAGAAAGGCTTCGCGAGAAGCGCTGTACAATGCAGCTGAAAAACGCGTCACCCATTTTCTGCACCATGGGATCACCTGCCTGGAGATCAAATCCGGGTACGGTCTTGACCTTGAAACAGAACTAAAGATGCTTGATGTCATTGCCCGGTTAAACAATAATAGTCCGGTTCACATTGAAGCCACCTTTCTAGGGGCCCATTCCCTGCCGCCGGAATTTAAAGATGATGCTGACCGGTATATTGATCATATTATCCACGATATGCTGCCGGCGGTGAAACAGCAGGGAATTGCCACTGCCGTGGATGTCTTTTGTGAAAAAATTGCCTTTTCTCTGGAACAGACCCAAAAAGTATTTATTGCTGCCCGAAAACTTGGCTTAAACATCAAGCTTCATGCAGAGCAGTTATCCGATACCAGTGCTGCTGCCATGGCGGCACAGTTGGGAGCACTCTCCTGCGATCACCTGGAGTACCTGTCCGTGCCAAGTGCACAGAAAATGGCTGAAAACCAGACTGTGGCTGTGCTTTTACCAGGTGCGTTCTATTATCTAAAAGAAACTCAAAAACCGCATGTAAAACTGTTCCGGGATCTGAACATCCCCATGGCCGTGGCCACCGATCTGAACCCCGGATCAAGCCCGGTTCACTCCATGACCCTTGTTTTAAACATGGCCTGCCTGCTCTTTGACATGACCTGTCAGGAAGCCCTTTTAGGTGCTACCATCAATGGCGCCAGAGCGCTTGGGCTTGACAATGAAAAAGGAAGCCTTGAAACGGGCAAACATGCCGATCTGGTCATCTGGGATATTGACCGGCCAGGAGACCTTTGCTATCTTGCCGGATGGTCGCCCGTGGACCTGGTGATGACCCACGGAAATATTGTACTGGACCATCTGACACACTGATTTGTGCTATCAAGGAGAATGAAACATGCCCGGACTTCTAACCGCTCTTAACCTGACCGCCCTCATTGCCGGCTCCCTGTTTTTCCTGATTTTAGGCCTGTCCTCCTACCAAGAAAAAGAGTATCGTGCCGCCTGGATATCTTTTTTCAGCTTTATGGGAAATGCATCTTTCTGGATTTGGTTCTGCCTGATGCCGGATTCTTTTCAAGGCCTCAATATCACTGTTTTGGTATTGGGAGCCCTCTTTGGTATTGTATCAATCATTCGTTTTTTTCCCGGCCAATCCCCCCAAAGGGATTTGTCACGCATTGAGCAGTACGATGAGCGGGACAATATGTTTGCCAGAAACAATATCCAGCATCACCCCGATCTGATGGAAGAATATTATAAATTAAGGCCTGAAAACAAGGCCACAGACCGCCAGATCCATGCCAAACCAGAGTTTGGTGACAAAGAACAGCTTTATCATGATTCCTATACCGCGCCCTGCTATGCGGCCGCCTTTGAATATCTGGAGCGGTCCATCCCCCTTTCCAACGGAGATGTTTCCCCGGTTAAAAAGCAGATTGATCCTGAAAGACTTTGCCGGACCATCACTGAATTTGCTAAATTCTACGGGGCCTGCGATGTGGCTTTTACAGCTTTAAAACCCCACCACTTTTACAGCCGCAAAGGACGCCATGCAGGCGGGTGGGGTGAAAAGACAAACCAAAACGATAAAACAGCCATTGTCATTGTGGTTCCCATGCGCCCTGAAATGATCAAACATGGTCCCACCTCCTGTGTCCTCCAGGAATCGGCTCAAAAATATGTGGAAGCCGCCAAAATTTCCAATATCCTGGCCAGCTACATCCGCATGTTCGGATACCGGGCCAGGGCTCACAACGATGCCAATTATGACACCCTGTGTGTACCTGCCGCTGTGGAATCAGGCATCGGAGAACTGGGGAGAATGGGAATTCTCATGCACCGGGTCCATGGGCCGTGTGTGCGCCTGGCCCTTGTAACCACCCAATTGTCTTTGCCCGACTCCCCACAGCCTACCCCCCAGTATATGGAAGAGTTCTGCAAGATCTGTAAAAAATGTGCTGACAACTGCCCGTCCGGTTCCATCACCCACGACGAAGAACCTTTCAGTCGCAATGTCCGTCACTGGTCTATCCAGCAGGAGCAGTGTTTTTCCTACTGGAAAACAATCGGGTCGGACTGCGGGCTGTGCATATCTGTCTGCCCCTATACCAAGCCGGACACACTCATCCACAGATTTGTGCGGTTCTATATCTCACGAAATATTTTGAACCAGAAAATTGCTCTTTTCATGGATGATTTTATGTACGGCAGGCAGAAAAAAGTCCCCAAACAGAACCCAAAGAATATCTTTAATCCCTGATTGGCCACCCGGCCCCGGCCTGTTATAAGACACCAAATTGCTTAAGATTATGCAATTACAATTTACGGGCTGTCCTGTTCCGGTGAAGAAGAGGTGGGAACGATACGCAAATCCCGCTGGGGAAACGGGATCTCAATACCCTCTTTTATGAATCGTTTATAGACAGCTGTATTGAGCATGTGCAGCACCTTGCCCCGGTGAACCGGTTTTTCAACCCAGCATAATAATTCATGGTCAAGGCTTGATTCCCCAAACGCCCTGAAACGCACCCGGGCTTCAGGAATTTTACAGACCTGGGGGTTCTTTTTTGCCTCCTCCACCAGGACCTTATGGACCTTGTCAATATCGGACCCATAGGCAACACCCACCTTGACCCGAATCCGGAATTTTTCATGCCGTCCTCCGGCCTCGTTGGTGATCTTTGTATTCCCCATAATAGAGTTGGGCACCGTGATTTCAACATCATCACGGGTCAGCATCCGGGTACTTCTAATACCAATATTGGTCACATCTCCGCGTTCCCCTGAATCAAGCACAATAAAATCACCCAGTTTGTAGGGGGCATCCGCCATGATAAACACGCCGGAAAAAAGGTTGGCCAGGGTATCCTTTGCCGCAAAAGAGATGGCAAGACCCAGGATACCGGCAGAAGCCATCCAGGCGGTCAGATCAATATCCCACACCAGGAACAGAAGATAAAATGTAAGGCCGGCCATAACGATGACCAGCAAATTGTTAAATAGCGGCAGCGTCCTGTCCTGGACAATTTTGAACCGGCTGTTGTCCCGGCTGAGATAATCCAGCAGCAGCTTCAGCAATTTTAAAATGGCAAACGCCCATAACAGGACGCCTATGGTTTTCAGTCCCCCAAGGGTGAAAAAATGAAGCGATGGTTTAAATTCGAGCCTTTCAGCGGCAAGGGCCAGACCAAAAAGAATGATGCTCATAAATACCGGTTGATGAATTATTTCCAGCATATGGTCATCCAGCTTGAACTGATTGGTTTGAAGCCGCTTTTTAATCACCCGGAAAATGATCCGGTCCAGAATTTTTGCAAGACCTGCAAATAGAATAATCAGCAAAACTGCCTGAAGATAACGGTTAGGTGCAATTTGGGCCAGGATATCCAGCAGGTGTTCTTTATTGAATGCCATCTTTTCCCTTCATTTTTTATATTTCAGAATGTCGGACAATTTGTATATAATGCCATTTTACCATCGACGCCGCAACAGGTATCGGGAATTGGAAAACCCGTACTTGAAGACAGAAAACACCTTGTTTTCTCCATTTTCATTAGTGCATGGCGTTATAAAACGTACGATCATAGTAAGCGTTCGTTTTCTTATCAAAAACCGCATGGGACTCGTGGATCAGCTTTGCACAATTATCTGCCCATCCGCCCACGGCCAGCACCACAGTGTCTCCCAGGTTAAACTTTCTATTACAGGATTCACACCCCTTTGCATTATGGGTGTTTAGCATTTCCAGATTAACAATATATTTTGTATTGGTTTTAAATTCATCGACCATGGCAGCCTCCTTATCTTTAATATATCAAAAAAAATGACTTGCGCCATATTGATAAAATAAGACAGAAAAAGGCCTTTACAATAATCTTGTGCATATTGCCAGACCAGAGGTCCTTAAACCTTTTTAATGGTGTAAAACCGGTTGTAAACCAGGGTCAGCACCAGGGCAAAAACAATGGAAAAGATACCGATAAGAACATTATAATATACAGGAGCCGTCAGTGAGAGACGAATCAGCAACGTGGCCAGGGCATACCCGGAATTTCTGAACATGGCCGGAAACTGTGGTAAAAACGACTGTGCAATCAGGACCAGTAGAATATCACTGAAAATCAGAATAGTATAAAAATAGTGAAAAAAGTCAAACTGCTTAGCGCCGGTGATCAAAAGCCGGATGTCAATCCCGCCCAGAACGATAAAGATGATCAGCATGGAAAAGGCCACTGTTTTTTTGGCATGAATAAACCGGTCCAGGGACGGTCCCGGCGACAACACCTTATCCAGATTTTTGCGCAGAGACAGATAAACGCCCAGAAGTGAAAAAATGGCAATGGCGCCCCCGCCATAGGAAAGAATATGCCACAGCACCTCCAGGTGACCGCTGATATCTATGGGTTCCGGCAATGCCGACAACTCTTTGAAACAGCTTCTTAAAAATATCAGTGCCAGAATCTCAAACTGCTTGCCAAGCGCCTTGGACATGGAGCCCGGCAGGGTAAATATCAGGCTGATAACCTCCAGTATGAGAACCAGGGAAAAGGCAAGATTGATGGCCATATAATGACTGGTTGGAATTTTTGCGTTATATGGGGCCGGTAACCATCCCTGCCGGTTTATTTCGATGACGGCCAGTGCCAGAATAAAGATACACACCAGCCCCACCGACACCTGCCTGTGGGTTTTTTCTGTTTCCCAAAACCTGTGGATGGCATCAAACCTGCCTGCAAAAAAACTAAAAATTCTGTCCATACCTCAACATTCTCTATTGGTTTGTCCTGGCCCCTTTTTACAGGGGTCACCATTTTATGTCAACCGCTATCAAGGGCGGTCATTGGGCTGATACTGCATTCATTATAAAGGTGAATCTCAAGTTAAACACCTCACTTTGATCCATTGTGCAGAATGATGCGCTAAGTGGATAGGCATCCATTACCTTTTCTTCCATATCGACCAGAGCACTATGAAAAATATTTCACAATTATGTGAACTATATTTCATAATTTATTTATAAATCGATTACCCCTCACACCCCAACCGCGTAAAATTATCTTGCAAAACAGCAGCATACAAATCCATCCAAAACATTCGACAACATGGCATGTATATTGCTTTATATCTATTTAACATTAATTGTTATACCGTACTTAGGAGAATTACAGTGAAGAAATTACTAAGACTATCAACAATCCTTTCAGCCTTTCTTTTTTTAGCTGTAAATATATGCGCGGCTGGCCCTATTTTAATCGGCGGAACGGATGAGCTCTCATCCTGGTATGGCATGGGACATCCGGAAAATAAAGACAATACTTTAGCTAATATAAATTTGTTAATTGCTGGATACAATCTTCATGAGAAGGCAAGCCTTCCATTGGTTGACCTATTACTTGGGAAATGGGAAGACGGAAGTGGTTGGGAAAACAACGTAGATCCTGGATTTAGCGGTGACTTCGCGGGACTTAGCGGTACTGTATCGGCCCCTAATGGTTGGACCTCGCCTTTCTATTACAGCGTTAAATCTGCAACCAAAATTGATCTCTGGTATTCAAATGATAGTTTACAAGGAGACTGGATTACCCCTTCAACTGGAAATGCTCTTTCCAATATCGCCTTCTGGAGAGCTCCTGAGACCTCTGAGATTCCCGAACCTGCCACCTTTGCTCTTTTGGGCATCGGACTTATCGGCATCGCCGGTATCGGCCGGAGAAAAACAAAATAATAAATATTCCTCCATGAATATATACATAAAAGGCCGGGTGTTGTAAGAACACCCGGCCTTTTTTTATATCTCGTAAAACAATCATCCCTAATAATTCGTTTCAAACAACGATCTCCCAACTGTGAGAATTTTCAAAACTATTGGTGCTCACTTATTTGATTTTGTTCCTGATTTTTTATCTACAGCATCCCGGACCCCGGATAGGACTCTGCTATTGATTGACAATCCTGTTCTTTGATACTACATCAGGTAGCATAATACTTTAAATTCAGGAGATGGCACACGTGACCATGATTCAACATCCACAAACCGTTACGATCGGCGGCAGATTTGGCTGGGCATTAACCAGGGCACTTGCATTCAGACACCCCGACTGGCAGTTGATTTTTGTCATGCGTGATAAAAAAAAAGTAGCCGAGGCATCTGAAACCGGCCTTGTGAATGATTTTTTTGCCGACAAGATTGCCATGTCCGGAAAAAAAGATCTTGAAAGAAAAGTCCGGATGCCGGCCAATGTAAGTTTTTCTTCCCTTGAAGAGTTTAACGATAGCTTCCGCGGCACGATAAAAAGCCTGTTCATCCCTGCGGTGCCTTCCAACCGAATGCGCCCTTTTTTAAAAGAGATGCTTAATTCCGGTGTCCCTAAAACGGCTTTCAACAATTGTGAAGTACTTTCGGTCTCCAAGGGTATGGAAACCAAAAGCCTTCAATTTCCCCACGAAATTATTGACCACATTATGGGAACTCAAAGTATTGTCGCCCTTGGGGGAAATCTCGCATTTGATGTTACCATTGGAGACCCAATGCTCATGGAGCTTGCCGGACATACTTCTAACACCCGGCGGACCGCCTCTTTTTTTACCGATACCAACCTGATCATATATGAGACACGGAACCGCCGGAAACTCAGTCTTGCCGGTCCCATGAAAAATATCCATTCCCTTGCCACCGGCATGGCCAGTGAGATTTTCGGACACTCCAGCGTATCAACCATTGCCACCATGGGGCTGTCAGAATATGAACGTGCCGCATTTATTGTTCAGTTCAAGGAAAACTTGCAGCCACTGGCCCGGGCGCTGCAGAAACTGCCCTTTCATTTTCGGTCCGTCCCTATTGCCGGCGGCGCCATGAGTGACTACCATCTTTTCCGGTTCACACGAAATTTCAGTGCGGGACAGGCATTTGTAATCAAAATTCGCCAAGGAAAAAATGCTGACCAGGCCATGGCGGCCATCTCAAAAGGAACGACCATTGAAAGTTTTTCCTCTGCGGCTCCCACAAGGGATTATTTGCGCGCATTGGGCTGTTTTTCTCCGGTCATCGAAATCATTACCGACATTCTTGACAATCGCATTTCACCGGAAAAAGGTATTGAGAAAATTATTCAGCAGGACAACCTGATACCAACGTAAAACCCGCGCCATTGTGCACAATTTCAAAAATTAATTTGTCTCTGCGGCGATTTTGTTATACCCTGAAAAAGCTGATCATAAATTCGTCAACAATGTCATTAACTTAAAGGGTTTATCATGAATATTAATTCTCACCTTCTGGGTGACATTCTAAAAAACATGGGCATTATTTCCGAAGCACAGTTGATTGAAGCATTAAAGGCCCAGGGCGACCAGATATCCGACAGTGAACCCGAACCGGGAATTGACCCTGTAGAACTGGTTGCAAAAAGCCGGGACAAAGATAAAGAGGTGCCCCGGCTGGGGCAGGTACTTTTAGACAAGGGATTTATCACAAAGGATTTGCTGGCGCCGGTACTGGCCATGCAGACCCGGCAGATGCGAGAATTACGACAGTTAAGCAGTGAAAAACTGGCCCTTGTCATCCAGATCGGATTTATCATCAACTCAACGGTTGATCTGGTGGATGTATTGTCATTAATCATGAAATATACCAATATTGTTACCGGTGCCAAAGCCAGCACATTAATGCTGCTGGACGACAAAACCGGTGAGCTTGTCTTCAGTATTCCCACGGGGCCCAGCGCAGATGACTTAAAGGATGTAAGAATTCCGCCCGGCGTGGGGGTCGCAGGATGGGTGGCCGAAAATCAGCAGCATGTCCTGATTGCAGATGCCACGAAAGATCCAAGATTCTATGAAAAGATAGATGCGATGACCGGTGTTGAAACAAAATCACTGCTCTGTGTTCCCATGCGGTCCAAGCGAAAGCTGATTGGGGTGCTGGAGGTGATAAACAAGGAGAACGGCTCAAATTTCACCGAAGATGACGCCCTGCTTTTGAACCTGTTTTCCCATCAGGCTGCCATTGCCATTGAAAATGCCATTCTGTTTGATTCCATTCAGGGGCGGGCAACTAAAGGCATTTCATAAGTATATCCCGGGCCAAAATGAAACAGCCCGGGATCATTTTACATATTTACGCTTTCCCCATTTTTTGAAGAATCTTTTTTACCTGGTTGCCGTCAGCCAGTTTCCCGAAGTGTTTCATCACCTGTCCCATGGCCTGCATGGGACTGTTCAACGATGCCAGATCAACATTTTGCGTGATCCATGATTCGATCTGCTCAGGAGTCGCCATTTGAGGCAGGTAGGTGTTCAGCAGTTCAAGATATTCTGAACTTTCTTCTTTTTTAACCTCAAGAATTGTTTTTTCCGATTTAACGAACTTGCGGATGATATTGAGGATATCTTCATCAGTTATTTCTTCCGGTGTCTTCACCCGGGTGGTCTTTTTCCCGCTTTCAAGCGTGATCGCAACCGTCAAATTTGGAAATGCCCCGATGATCAGCCGCATGGTATCGCGAACTGTCGTATCCTTATTTATCATGGCCTGTTTCATATCCTGCCGGATTTTGTCATGCAGCGACATCTCCATGGATGAATCCCAGCCGTATCCTGTATCGGTATCTGTCATCTTACAGCTCCCCTTTAAACGTTCCCCGGCGTATGATAAAAAATATCACCGGACTTTAAACCATCAATTATAATTTATATCAGTCAACCAGCGCCGGTATTTTTTTTGGCGCACGATCATATTATCCTGTCCAACCGCCATAATACTTTTGATAAAATTCATGTGACCTTCTTATAGTACTATGCGTACCGATTTGGCAAGCATGGTATACGATTACAAAACAGGTGGAGAAGATATTTTTATTTGGCTGTAAGCTTAACAGGCACATTTAAAAAATTTTCCCGGTACAGGACACTTACTCAATGATCCTTTGTACCGGGAAAAATCGTGTTCACCTGCTTTATGTAGAAGTCATATTATTCTTTTGTCAGGGCCTCCATGGAGATTTCAACAAGAACATCACTGCCCACAACACCCATCTTTAAAAACTTCCCGTTCCCCACATGATAATCCAGGCGGGGGATGGTAAATTGTGTGACAAACCCGCCGACCTTTTTACCTTTGGCAAAGGGATGCGGCTTGGGAGAGATGAATTTAAATTGTGTCTGAATTTTCTTTGTGACATCTTTTATGGTCATCATTCCTTCCAGGGCAAATGTAGAATGGCTCAATTTAGAAATTTTAGTGGATGTAAACCTCATTTCAGGATACCTGTCCGCCTCAAAGAAATCTTTTGAGCGCAGATGGGTGTCCCTTTTTCCATTGTTTGTATCCACACTTATGACACTGACGGTAAAATTGAACTTCCCGGTCTCAGGTCTATCCGGATCAAAAAAAATGTCTCCCTCAAACTGCGTAAACTGGCCTGAAACAGTGGTCAAGATGTGGTCTATCTCAAATCGGATCTCTGTATGATCCGGATCAATCTGCCATTGGGATGCCCAGACCATGGGGGCCAAAAGCAGGATGATGGGTATTATCCAAATTTTGGTTATATGTTTCATTGGGTTCTCCTATGATTGGTGGTTTTTTTGAATGTCGCTGATATTTTTCAATCATTGATCCCGTATATAATCAATAAATTAACACAGGATATATCATTGTAAACGCTTTCTGGAATCTTTACGTCTGAATACCGAAATCCGCCAAAACAATCGTCATCCAAAATGGCTGTTTGGCGGACGCATTATCAGCGTTTTAATAACTTTCTTAAAAAGAGCAGACCAGCAGCGCCCATCAGTATCGCAAACGCCCAGAACGGCACCCCGGACTCAAAGCTTCGGCTGACATTTATAACATGCAGCGGCAACAGTACGAATAGGATTGGGGCTACACATTTGTGAAGCCATCGCCAGGTCTTGTAAGGCAGACCTGTTTTTTTCTGCCAATAGGAAATTAGAACGAAAAAAGTCAATAGAATCAGTAAGAGAATTCCGACAAACTCCGGCCAGTATTTTTGATTAAACGGGAAAAACACAAAATGATCTGCCCAGAGGATAAAAACCGGATGCCCAATGGCTGCCGCAAGAATAATCAACCCGCCGATACGGTGTAAATTAAAGACCCTTTTCATGGTAAACAGCGATTCAAACCAGGCAAATCGACTGATAAAAACCAGCTGGGTCACCATGAGGACCGCCGCCAGTATTCCAAGGATTTTACCGGTTCTAAGCATTATTTTATCGATCCCGGTTTTGTAGAACAGTGATGGCGACTCATACACAAAGGGGATGGTGCATGCTGCTGCAAGGATCGCTAAAGCGATTATAACCAGAAGTATTTTAAATAACAGTATACGTTTCATTGGATGACCTGCCAACTGCGATATTCGTATTAGACTCTAAAGAATCGTAACAAAATAACTTGATCTAAATTGTTTCTAAAACCCCATAAAAGACTCGCTGCTTACGGGTTTTTAAAACCAAAAATTCAAGTAAGGCAATGCACAGCTTTGCCCCTAAGTAATTTTGGAACGAATCCTTAAAATATGCACACGAGATCATTCTGTCAAACAGTCTAAATATTGAATCGAACGGCAGCATGCGATTCAATGCTATTAACTTAAGAATACAGATGTTTTAGCCACGGAGACAGGAGTCTGGAAACCGGAGGGCCTTGCCTTTTCCAGTCTTCGGTTTCCGGACTCCGTGCCAGTTAAGTTTACTTGCTCGGCTATTAAATGCAGAAGCAAAATAATAGATGGGTGGCTTAAGTTAATGACATTGGCATGCGATTGTCACACCGCTTAAAAACAAATTTCCCCGGAACACTACAAAAAAGATGTTTGTCCTCTTATTTCACTGAAGGAATGGGTTATTTTTTACCAATTTTTAATGCAGTGCCTTTTCCCAGACCGAATTTATCCTTGAACATCTTATCAAGAATAGTTGTGGGAAGTATTGTTTTCATCCACGGCAGCGACCGGCTCATTTTGCCAATACGTACAATGGCCTTTGGGGTGTCGGATAATATCTCTTCAGCAAGCTTTCGTGCAAACAATCGGGTGGGGGTGGCATTGACCTGGGACGCCGTGGCACGCGCCTGAATGGCTTTTTTTACCGGATAATACCAGGAGGTTGATTCCAGAACCCGGGCAATGCTTTTTTCAGCCGTATTCCCGAATTGTGATTGAATGGCACCGGGCTGAACCGTCATCACGTGGATACCAAAAACCTCAAGTTCCATTCTCAAAGCATCTGAAAAAGAATGAAGCGCTGCTTTAGATGCACAATATGCCCCGGAAAAAGGCGTAGCTGCGATACCGGAAATGCTGCCCATATTAACGATCATACCGCTTTTATTCTGCTTCATGGACGGTGCCACCGCCTTTGCCAGCATCAGGGGGGCCTTGACGTTGGTTTCAAACTGCATGGCCAGTTCGGATTCCGGCAACTCAATACCGGGCCCGATCAAAGCATACCCGGCATTATTAATAAGCACATCGATTCTTTTTTCATTTTCAAGTACGGTGTCAATGACCTGCCTGCCCCGGGCGTAATCTGTCACATCAAGTTGGTGGACCGCTATTCCCAAATCCTTTAAATCTGATATTGAGTCGGTTTGTCTGGCAGTGGCAATCACCCGGCAGTGCATCTGATGAAAGGTCATGGCCAGTGCTTTTCCGATTCCTGAAGAACATCCGGTAATAAATACTCTTTTTTCACCCATAATCTTTTTTATCCTTTTACACTGTGAAAAAGATACTGCTAAAACTTTAAACCACTTAGCAGAGATTCCATCTCATTGACATACTTTTTTAATGCGTCAAGGCCTTTAACGGTCATCTCTATGGTCGTAAACGGCTTATTATCCTTAAATGTCTTATGAATTTTCACATAGCCTACACTCTGCAATTTCTTCAACTGGACAGACAGATTACCGGATGTTAATGCAAGCTGGGTTAAGATTTCATTGAAGCTTACCTGGCTTTTTCCCGATGCCGCCAGCAGGGTCAGTATCTTCAACCGGGTGCGCTCATGAATGATTTTATTTAAATCAGTCATGGCCTATTCCTTTTGTGCCGAATCATTATTTTTACTGAAAACGCCAAAAAGAAACAAACCCAGCCCCAGGGATAGAACCAGCCAGATAAGGGGAGAGATGGTATTGAAAAGAAGAGAGCAGATACCTGTAACAACCAGCCAGTAACCGGTAAAAAGGTATTGCCATATCCGGGTCAGACCGCCGATCATATTGTATATAACCCCCACCCCAAATGCGAGAATGGGCACAATAAACGGCTGCATATTCGCATTGATGCAATAGACAACCAGGATTCCCATGATAACGGAGATGGGAATCCAGGTGTGCAGGATCTGGCCGGAATACAGATTTTTAATCATCTGTCCAAATGATAACTCTTTATTGACCGCATGGACAGACTTGAACCATAAAAGGCCTTTTAAGATCCAGACGGTGACGGCAAGTGCAGCAATGATGACCAGCAGCACCACACGGATACCCGAGGGAATGGCAGCATACGTTGTGTATTGGCTTAAAAGAAAATAGTATGCCAGTGAGATTACGCTGATGCCGATCCCGACCAGAAATGAAATCACCCTGAAATGACCCGGCAAAAGCAGTTGTTTTAATATCGGCTGATTGTCTGAAATAACGGTTTTTATGGCTGCAATGTCTTCCAGCAGTTTATCAACCTTTGTCTGGGATACCTGATTCATGACACACCTCCTTGCTTTTCAAAGTACTTTACACTATAAAGTACTTTGAAAATACAGATCCATTCCAGGAATGTCAAGACGTTTTTAAAAATCAACCACCACGAATTTTATGAAATGTCTAAAAAAACCAGGTTATAGATCGGTCAGGACTGACAGGCAGAACAGGAATTATGGTTACGCTTTTTTAGAAAATATCTCCGCCATCATGCACCTGGCACTTCCCCCGCCAATGGTTTCGATGGTATCCAGGTTGACGGCAACTATTTTACCGTATTGTTCAAGCTTCCTGTGCTGTGCATCGGTAAACCCCTTGGATGCCCGTTGCGACATGATGATCAAAGGGTCACCCGAGACTGAGTTGACCTGTAGGATATTGCCGCAAAAACACTTTTCCATCTGATCCATTGATATGGGAATAAGGTCAAATGACTTCTCAAGAGAAGATGCCACCCTTTTTTGCTCTGTAGAATCAGGGATACAGTCCAGACAGGCGACCGCAAATTTTTCACCAATACTCATCATCACATTGGTATGATAGATGGGCCGACCCTTTGAACTTAAGGTATTAAACAGAATACCCTCTTCATAAAAGCGCAGGCGAATAAAATTATCAAACTGCGCTTCATGGCAGCGGTTGGATCTGGCCGCATAAACGATCTCGGCCCGATGGTCGATCACCATGCTGCCTGTTCCCTCCAAAAACCGTTCGGTCTCATCAATACAACCGACATTAATCACATTTCTGACACTATACCCATGGGTATTGAGCAATTTTTCAACATCCAGCGGCCGTCTCTCCACGCGCCTGTTTCGGGCTGCCATTGGATAGGTTATCAAGGTGCCGTCATGCTCGGTGGAGAACCAGTTATTGGGAAAAATGGCATCCGGTGTTTTCTGGTGGATCTCTTCCGGCTTTTCCAGGATCAGGACGATCACTCCCTCCTGTCTTAACCGGTCCACCATGTCGCAAAACTCCCTGTTGGCCTTTTCATTGATCCGGGTTTCAGATTCTGAAGGTTTTTTCTGGAACTCATTATCCATGCCGGTCTCTTCATTAAAACCGAAATCATAGGGCCTGACCATTAAGATGGTATCCGTGGTTCTGGGAACATCCAGCATCTTTATTCTCTCCTGATCTTTGCACAGGGTATGCATTGAAACCTTTCTGCCGGCGACCCTGTGTCAATGCGGCAAAATAATATTGTCAGCGTTTCGCCCCCCTCCCGGGGGGTTATGACGATACTTCGGTGAACACTGACCGGATATTGTCTAAAGCAATATCGATTTCCTCTTTTTTGATGACCAGCGGCGGTGCAAACCGAATGGTGTAGGTGTGGGTCTCTTTACATAACAGCCCTCTGGCCATAAGGTTCTCGCACACCTGGCGCGCAGTAACGGGTGTATCGGTATGAAGTTCAATGGCAATCATCAATCCCCTGCCCCGAACTTCTTTGATTGCCGGAGAGTCGATCTTTTTAAGCTCAGTTAGAAAATAGTCACCCATTGTTTTTGAATTTTCCACCATATTTTCTTCGACCAGCACCTGGAGTGCTTTTCTGGCAATGGCACAGGCAAGGGGATTGCCGCCAAAAGTGCTGCCATGCTGCCCTGGCTTTAAAAGCCCCAGTACCGCTTCGTTAGACAAAACAGCAGATACCGGGTAATATCCTCCGGACAGTGCCTTGCCGATAAGGGTAAGATCTGCCTCTATCCCCTCATGCTCCTCGGCAAGTAGTTTTCCGGTCCGTCCAAGGCCGGTCTGAATCTCATCTAAAATCAACACAACATTATTGTCTGTACAGATTTGACGCACCTTTTTCAAATATCCTTCAGGTGGAATAATCACACCGGCCTCTCCCTGGATCGGTTCCACCATAAAGGCGACTGTGTCGGGTGTAATTGCGTCCTCAAGCGCCTGCGCGTCCCCAAATGGGATAATCTTAAACCCTTGGGCAAAAGGCCCAAAGCTCTTTCTTGCATTCTCATCCGTACTGAATCCGACAATGGATAAGGTTCTTCCATGAAAATTATTTTCACAAACAATAATTTCGGCCTTGTCCTGTGCTACCCTTTTATGCTCGTAGCCCCATTTGCGGACAGATTTAATGGCGGTCTCAACCGCTTCAGCACCGCTGTTCATGGGCAGCACTTTATGAGACCGGGTCAATTCACCCAACTCCTGGTAAAACAATGCCAGCTGATCATTTCGAAAGGCCCGGGAGGTCAGCGTTAATTTTTGCGCCTGATCCACCATTGCCTGTCTGATTTTGGGATGACAATGTCCCTGGTTAACGGCTGAATAGGCACTTAAGCAATCCATATATTTATTGCCGTCAATATCCCATACCCAGATGCCCTCTCCCTTGCTGAGAACAACATCAAGGGGTTTATAGTTGTGAGCCCCGAACCGGTCTTCAATATTAATATACTTTTGTGTTTTCATAATCACCTTTTTCATCCCTGGCGGATGGCGCTTTGAAAATTTTTGTTTGCATGAGAATAATTCTTTAATTTTAGCATATTGTGTTGTAATTTATGGGTCAAACGATTTATTTGCATATTTATAATGAGAAAAACTCATGGAACACATTTATAATCGATCCCTGTTGCCGCTTAACGCGCTGCGGGCATTTGAAGCGGCAGCCCGGCATTTAAGTTTCACCCGGGCCGCCAGAGAACTCAATGTCACCCAGGGCGCTGTGAGCAGGCAGGTAAAACGGCTGGAAACAGAACTGTCTGTCCCCCTTTTTCACCGCCTTCACCGCAAACTGCGCCTGACAGACCAGGGCCAGGCATTGTTTCACCCGTTGAACCAGGCCCTTGATACCATTTCGGATGCCATCGGCAATTTAAAAAACCAGACAAAAGATCTAAGTCTTAAAGTTCACCCGACATTTGCCATCCGGTGGCTGATTCCCAGGCTGCATAAGTTCCAGTTAAAATATCCGGATATCCAGATCCGACTGACAACCTCCAATATTAATGCCGATTTTATCCGCGAAAATTTTGATATTGCCATCACCTACAAGGGCGCTGATATTTCAGGCATCCTCCGGGAAAAGATCCTGGAAGAGCGGTTAACACCGGTCTGTTCACCCACCCTCCTGACGGATTCCATCCCGCTAAAAAAGCCGTCTGACCTTCGGTTCCACCATCTTCTGCACAACAGCCCGGACCAGCAGGAATGGCGGGCCTGGGCCAAACAGGCCGGTGTGGCCGGGCTGAATTTCGAAAAGGGCCAGACATTTGAAATTGATGACGCAGCCCTTCAGGCCGCCACTGCCGGTCTTGGTATTGCGCTGGGCGATTTGCTGCTGGTGCGTGAGGATATAGCTTCAGGCCGACTTGTAGAACCGTTTGAATTCATTGCAGTTAAAACCGGGAATTATTACCTCTCCTGGCTCAAGGGCAACACGGACAAACCAGGTGTCACTGAATTCAAAAACTGGTTAAAACAGGAGATTAAGGCTGATTGAACAACGCCCCCCGCGTTGTCAATTCCGTATACAATTTTAAACACCGTCAATGCTGTATTTATATATATTTCATCAGGACAAACCATTCCTGCAAAATTTTTATATTTCCAGATAACAAGGCTAATGGCGGCTTTTAAACTCCTTGATCATTTCCAGCGGAAGCACCCGGATAAGTTCGGACAAAGAGATCTGGTTCATCTTGGTCATACCATCATCTGCCATGGTTCTCATACCGGCTTTAATGGCCATACGCTTTAGTTTCGTCTCACCTGTTTTACTGCTAACCGCCAGCGTCAGCTGCCGGTTGAGTTCAAACAGTTCAGACACCAGCGTTCTGCCGATGTATCCGGTAAAATCACAGGATTTGCACCCGATCCCTTTAAAAAACTGGATATTAGAGGGATATGCGTTAAAAAAGAAATTCCACTCCTCTTTGGGCGGTTTTACCTGGCGCGAACATTTGGTACAATTTCGCCTGATCAGCCGCTGAGAAATCACACCGACCAGGTTAGAAGCAATCTGGTTGTAATCAATCCCAAGGTCCAGCAGACGGGTCACGGCACTGACAGAATCATTGGTGTGAATCGTACTCAAAAGCAGGTGACCGGTCTGTGCCGCATCAAACGCAATCCTTGCAGTCTCTTCATCCCGGACTTCGCCAACAAGAATCACATCCGGATCCAGTCTTAAAAAAGAGCGCAGCAAACGGGCAAATGTCAGATCTATTTTATTGTTTATCTGGGTCTGCATAATTCCGGGGAAACTGTATTCAATCGGATCTTCCGCTGTGATGATTTTAATTTCCGGGCCATGGAGATATTTTAATGCCGCATACAGGGTGGAGGACTTCCCCGATCCTGTTGGACCGGACACCAGGATCATACCGGCAGGGGTTTTAAAAAGTTCTTTAAGCCGGCCAAACACCTGTGGTGAGTGGTTCAAATTTTCAAGGCCCAGCCCTGCACGGCGGGAGTCCAGAATACGAATGGTAATATTTTCACCCACAATGGCCGGACATGTGGCAACCCTGAAATCAAGATCAAAAACCTTGTCTTCTTCTTTATAGCTCGCCCGAAACACCCCGTCCTGTGGTATCCTCCGTTCTGAAATATCCAGATTGGACATCACCTTTAACCTGGAAATCACCGCTTCCGGTTTATCCCGTAATTTTCCTTCAAGCCAGGCAATATCCGGCTCCTGGCACATCCCGTCAATCCGGTACCTCAGTTTCACACCCTTTCTGTCCTGCTCAAAATGGATATCACTGGCACCCATGGACACACCATAGTTAATTATGAAATCAACCAGCTTTTTTATCTCCGTTTCCGTACCGGCATAGATATCGGGAGCCTGCTTGTCACTGGAGGATAATTTTTCAAAATTGAATAAATTACTGTTCTCAGGCAGGTTTTCATAGTCCTGAGCAGCTGTGCTTTCAACCTGAAATTCCTTGTTATAAAGCGCTGTGTACAGTGTTTCAAACCTCTTTTCCGTCACAAAAACCACATTCATTTCAAGGTTCCGGTAGATGAGCTGCAACTCTTCAACTGCAGAAAAACTGTCCGGATATGAAATACCAAGCATCAGTTTTTTACCGTCCAGTTTCAATGGCAGGATCAGGTTTCGGCGGGCATACTTTTCAGCCACAAATTTGCTGAGCTTATTTTTTTTTAACTCATCATAAAAGAAATCATCCAAAGCCATGAACGGGGTGTTATACTGAAAAGACAGGGCATTATACAGCTGGTTGAATGTGATCAGTTTTTTGTCTACTAAAAATGCGCCCAGCTTCTGGGTGGAATGATTATACTCTTTCAAGGCAGCCTGAAAATCTTTCTGGGTCATCATTCCCTGGCGGATGAGAATATCCCCTATTTTTTCCCTTTTACGGTGCTTTTTCAGAGCCGTGGACAGATCTTCAGTGTTGATCAGCGTGCAATAATGACCCCTACATAATAAAATCAGCGTCGAATA
>CAZLTD010000058.1:0-34571 GCA_964562385.1 uncultured Desulfobacula sp. | reverse complement strand
CATGTAATTTCAATTGCTTACAACAATGCTGTTACCCCGTGAATGAATACATAATATCTATTATCAAAGACTGGATCTGTTTGTCTGATAGAAGATCCGGAATTGACTTAATGATATAGGTGGTATCGCCAAAAGGCTCAATACATAATCCAAGATCTGCTAAATCATCAATCATCTCCATCAGGGCATTGGATTCTTTATGGGTCAGCTCAATGGTTTCGGGAACAACAAGATCCTGACTGACAATGCCCATCTGGCGATGGCGTTCTTTTAAGGCTTCAAAAACAATTCTCTCGTGGGCAGCATGCTGATCGATTAAAAGCATCCCGGATTGGGACTCGGCCACAATATAGGTTCCCATAACCTGCCCGATAACCCGCGGTGCATCCAATCCTGACGGTTCATCTAACCCTGATGGCTCATCCAGTATGGGTGGTTCCTCAAGCTGTGGTTCAACTTCACGATGCAACGCCACTTCCACAGGCTCCCTGTCCAGGACTGTTTTTTCACGGTTCGTATCTGCCCAGTGGATAATGGATTGCTCCACTTTTAAGGGTGGGTCAAAAGATTTCGTTTGAAAAGCAGTCTCATCTGATTCTATCTTTTTTTCCTCATTGACCAATGTCTGAGGCTGGATCCGGGAGTAAGAGGTTACATCCTCCTGGGCGGTTATCAGGCCCTGCTCAATTGCCCTGGATACGGCCTGGTACACCTGTTGATGATTAAAAAACCGTATCTCGCGTTTGGCCGGATGGACATTGACATCCACCTGATCAAAACCGATACGGATAAACAGGACCGCCAAAGGAAATCTGCCCTTCATGATACGGCCCCTGTATCCTTGAAAGATAGCCGAGACAAGTCCCCTGTCATAAATCAGGCGATTGTTTACAAACAGATAGATCCTGGCACTGCTGCTCCGGGTAATTGTTGGATAGGCGGCAAATCCAAAGATTTTGATGTCATCATCCATATAGTGGATTTTGGCAAGCTTGGAAGCGGTCTGATTTCCCAGGACGCTGACCGTTCGCTGAAAAGAGTCATCTGTTCCGGAAAAACTTTTCTGCAACCGGTTATTGGACATAAGCCGAAAACGAATATGGGGATTTCCAAGGGCAGCCCCGGTCACAAGATCAGATATATGGCTAATTTCGGTATTGTCGGTTTTTAAAAACTTTTTCCGGGCCGGGGTATTAAAAAAAAGATTCTTCACCTCCACCATGGTCCCGACAGGAGCGCCTGCATCACTGACATTGACAACTTTCCCGCCCGAGATGTCAATCCGGGTGGCCGCAGGATCATTTTGCGTTCTTGTAACCATGGTAAATTTTGACACCGAGGCAATGGAAGGCAGCGCCTCTCCGCGAAATCCCATTGTCGAAATGCTAAACAGATCCTGTGTGGTGGCGATTTTACTTGTGGCATACCGTTCAATTGACAGCAGCGCATCGTCCCGTGACAGACCGGTCCCATTATCAGACACCCTTATCAGGGTCTTCCCGCCCCGTTTTATTTCCACGGTAATGCTTGTAGCATTCGCATCAATACTGTTTTCCAGAAGTTCTTTAACAACCGAAGCGGGACGTTCAACCACCTCTCCGGCAGCAATCTGATTTGAAAGAATCTCAGGCAGGATCTTGACTTGCGTCATCCTTCACAAACCTCACTAAAAATTGTGTGTCCTTGGGATTTAGATCGAATTGGAATCCAGCCTCATCAACCAGCTTTAAAGGATTGGCATCCGGATTTTCCTTTCGTTTTTCTGAAATCCACTTAACCGCTTTTCTTAATTTTTCACCCTGGGGCTGTATGGTTGACATGGGTTTTCTCCTTTTTTTAAGGTAAAGGCCACTTTTAAAGGATGGGAAACCGGGGCGTCACGCCGCAGGACCGTTCAAGGCCGACCCCGGCTCTGATCAGCGACATCTCATCAAACCTGCCCGCCATCATCTGAACCCCTATGGGCAGCCCGTTTGATGAGAATCCGGCAGGAACCGATATTCCGGGGACACCCGCCATGTTGGCTGACAGTGTAAAAATATCGGTCAGATACATGGCCAGCGGATCATCTGTATTTTCCCCGATTTTAAATGCAGGGGCCGGTGCCACCGGAGACAAAATTATATCACACTCCTTAAATGCATTGGCAAAATCCTGCATAATCAACGTTCTCACCTGGGACGCCCTGCCGTAATAGGCATCATAATACCCGGCAGACAAGGCATAGGTCCCGATGATAATCCGCCGCTGCACCTCAGGTCCAAAACCCTGTGATTTGGTCTCCTTGTACATATCTATAAGCTCTGTGCTGTCCATATCCCTGAAACCGTATTTTACCCCGTCAAAACGGGCCAGGTTGGAGCTTGCTTCACAGGGTGCGATAATATAGTAGGCCGCCACCACATAATCGGTATGGGGTAGAGAAATCTCTTTGATGGTGACCCCAAGGTCTATAAGCTTCTCTTTGGCAGATTCAAACACCTTTTGAACTTCCGGGTCCAGACCTTCCAAAGACAGATACTCTTTGGGAATGCCGGCGGTCATGCCCTTTAGCGCATCCTTGTCAAACATATCAATGGCCTTTGTAAAATCGGGCACATCCACTTTTGCACTGGTGGAATCCTTTGTATCGTTACCTGAAATAATGTTGAGCAACAGGGCTGCATCTTCAACGGTCCGGGTGATCGGGCCAATCTGGTCCAAAGATGAGGCATAGGATACCAATCCGAACCGTGAGACCCTGCCATAGGTTGGTTTTAATCCCACAACACCGCAATGTGATGCCGGCTGCCGGATGGAACCGCCGGTATCTGTCCCCAGGGCTGCGCAGCAGAATTGGGCTGCCACGGCTGCGGCTGATCCGCCACTGGAGCCCCCGGGAACATAATCCTTGTTCCAGGGATTGGTGGTTATTTTGTAAGATGAATTTTCTGTGGATGATCCCATGGCAAACTCATCAAGATTGGTTTTACCAATAATAACGGCGCCGTTTTCTTTTAACTTTTTGACAACAGTGCCGTCATAGCGCGGAACAAAATTGTCAAGAATCTGTGAGGCACAACTTGTTTTGATGCCATTGGTGCACAACAGGTCTTTTAACGCGATGGGCACACCGGTTAAAGGCGCTGTATTGCCTTTTTGTATCTGTTCGTCAGCATGACGTGCCTGGGTTAAGGCATCCTCTTTGTCCACCGTAATAAAGGCTGCAATCGTTTCGTCAAACTGCTCAATCCTGTCAAGCAGGGCTGTGGTTAATTCAACGGATGAAATCTGTTTGTCTGATAATTTATCTGCGGCATCCGTAATGGTCAGCTCATGATATTGCATTGTATAAATTCCTTGGTTTGTCTTTAAAAAAACATTCCTTATAATTGAGACACCGGGGTTATTTAACCACTCTTGGCACCGTATAAAAATCATCATCCCGCTGCGGGGCATTGGCAAGGGTGACATCCGGTCCCGGGGAAGGTGCAAGCTCATCCTCCCGCAGTACATTATTGATAAACGCAGCACCCGAAGACAACTTCACGCCCTCGACATCCACATCTTTTAATTTATCAATGTACCCGAGAATACTGCTGAGCTGTTCAGCCATTTTCTCTTTCTGGGAATCTTCAATTTTTAATCTTGCCAAGTGAGCTATTTTTTCAACCTCTTCTTTAGATATCTTCATGACTATCCTTTTTTATTATCATTGCTTTGATTTTCTTTTTAACCAATTGTTCCTTGTATTTTTTTGCCTCGGAAATAGTGGCAAAAGCACCACACCGTACCCGGTACCAGGTCACACCGTCTTTAACCCCTTTGAGCTGATAAGAGGATATCCCTTTTTTATCCAGCATGGCCATGTGACTGACCGCATCTTTGAATTCCCGGTATGCTGCCACCTGGATCGTATACAGCGCTTTTTTCTTTGGCACCGGCGCCTTTTTTACAGCACTCTTTTTGGGTGCGCTGACCTTTTTGGTTGTAGTGACCTTCTTGGGTATAATAGCCTTTTTGGATGCTGTAACCGGTTTTTGTTTTTTCTTCTCAGTGTCCGGCAGTTTCTTTTGCAGGGTTTTTTTCTTGGTACTTGTTTTTAAGGGTATGGTCTCTTGATCGACAGGAGCAGCCGTTTTTTTTGCTGTTTTAGGGACCGTGACTTTGGGCAGTGATTTTTCCTGGTCCGCCGGCCGGTCAAGTACCTTAAAAAATTCCAGGTCCACCTCTTTTTGCGTTTCATTCTGCTGGCCGAACTCGCCGGCTATTTTTTCCAGCCGGTCCTGAAAACTCTGGGTATCAAAACTGACCGGTGAATTACCCCGTCCAACCATGATACCCAGTACAAACATCCATGCTGCGATAAAAAAATAAATTCCATATTTTAATATCCCCTTAAAGGACAGCATGTATTACATTCTTTCCGGTGCCGAGACGCCAAGAAGTCCCAACCCGTTCCGGATCACCTTTTTTACCGCCAGAACAAGACTGAGCCTTGCAAGACTCAGCTCTTTATCAGGGGTGATCACTTTATGCTTGTTATAATACCCGTGGAATGCCGAGGCCAGATTCATCAGAAAGGTAAAAATGACATGCGGATGAAGGCTTGTGGCACTTTTCTCAACATTTTCCCTGAATGAATTAAGTATTTTCAAAAGATTGATCTCTTCTAATTCCTGTAAATTTTCCGGATGCATGGCTTCATTAAAATCGATGTCGGATATGAGAGATTCACCCTGGGCTTTGAGTAAGATACCCGTAATCCTTGCATGGACATATTGAACATAATAAACCGGGTTTTCGCTGTTTTTCTGCTTTGCCAGATCCAGATCAAAATCAAGTCCGGAATCATAACTGCGGCTTAAAAACATAAATCTTGCCGCATCTTTGCCAACCTCATCCACGATATCCTTGAGCGTTACAAACTCTCCGGCCCGTGTCGACATTTGAACCGGTTTGCCGCCGCGCAGCAGGTTGACCAGCTGCACCAGTATCACGTCAAACTGCTCGCTTTTCCTGCCCGACGCCACCACTGATGCATCAATTCGCTTGATATAACCGTGATGATCCGCTCCCCAGACATCAATCACCCGGTCAAAGCCCCGTTCATACTTTTCCATGTGATAGGCAATATCAGAAGCAAAATAGGTTGTCAGGCCGTTGTTTCTGACCACGACCCTGTTTTTTTCATCACCAAAATTCTCGGTTCTAAACCACAACGCCCCCTCTTCCTCATATATCAGGTCGCGGTTTTTAAAATCTTCAATGGCCTGCTGCACCCTGTTGGTGTCATACAGGCTCTGCTCGCTGAACCACTGGTCATAGGACACTCCGAACAGTGCCAGATCTTCTTTGATGGAATCCAAAATTTTACCGGCTGCAAATTTAGCGCAGATCTCGATCCCTTTGGCCTCCTCTTTGTCAAGAAGTCCTTTCCCTTCGGCTTCAAATACCGCCTGTGCAAGCTCCTTGATATAATCACCCTGGTAGCAGTCCTCGGGGAATTGAATATCTTTTCCCTGTGACTGGTTCAAGCGCAGCCAGACAGATGTGCCAAGGGTTCTGATCTGCCGCCCGGAGTCATTGATATAATACTCTTTTTGAACATCAAAACCGGCAAATGACAGGATATTACCAACAGCATCCCCCACAGCAGCACCACGGCCATGTCCCACATGCAGCGGGCCTGTGGGGTTGGCACTGACAAATTCCACCTGGACCTTTTCATTTTTTCCGATATCAGAAGCGCCATAGTCCGGATCCTGTTCAAGAACCTCATTCAACACCGGGTGCCAGGCCTCTTTTGTTAAAAAGAAATTAATAAATCCAGGACCGGCGATCTCAGTCTTCTCGATGATTCCGGAGGGTTCTATGGCATCAACAATGCTTTGGGCAATCTTGCGCGGGGCCATCTTCTGGATCCCTGCAGATACCATGGCAAAGTTAGTGGAAAAATCGCCATGGGAGGTATGCCGTGGGACCTCGATTTCCATATCGGGAATCTCGTTGGAAGACAACTCCCCTTTTTCAAACGCTGCCCTGGCAGCATTGAGAACAATGGTTCTTATCGTATTTTTCATTATCAGCTCTAATTTTCGTGTTCAGAAGTGTCTTCAGGGGTAAATTTCGGGGTATCGCCGCCGGAATCGATCTCTTTGATCTCATCCTCACTGGTTTCTCCGTCTTCCTCCAGAATTTTATCCAGTTCAACTTCATCTTCCAGCTGGAACTCTTCTTCCTTGGGGAATGCTTCGGAATCATCATATTCAATGATTATTTTTTCTTCACCCTTGTTTTTAAAAAACTGGGTTGTATTATCGAACAATTTTTCACACATATCTGTGGTGGGGAAAAAGCTTCTGCGACGGATGAGCCGGGAAAACGGTTCAAATCCTTCTGCCGATGCCTTAACAACCTGATCCAGGTCATACTCCTCTTCCAGAAGGGGTCTGACAACGCCGGGATCCACTTCACTTGATTCCAGAATTGTTAAAATCCCGTCTTTTATATTTTTTTCAAATCGTATCTTCTGCTTCATCCATTATCTCCTGTTAAATAGGTTAACCTAAAACTTTTTAATATAGCTCAAACCACCATGATGTCAACATATTAAATCTTCAAACTCATCGACAAAATAACAATCCCCTCACTTTTCAAAACAGGCGCTCCCGGCATTTCAAAACCCGGGAACAATCTGTATCAGCTTTAACAACCTTTATATAGCACAGCCTGCTGATAATGGACATGATAGTGTGGTTGCCCACACCATGCAAAAAAGAGTGGACAACACTATTTTATAACTATTTGGGCACCTACAATTTAAAATTGCTTCCTCCTTTTTTTTTAACAGGGATGTTACGATGGGTACATGTTGTTTTAGGGTGTCACTCTATATACCTAACACCTACTCATTTTACCATCATAATACTCAGTTCACCCAAAAGGCACAGAACTTCCTTCTCTTGAACACAGAATTATCTTTCCCGTTGCCATGTTTTTTTTGCAATGTTAGGGTTAAGTATTGACCTGTTTTGCCCAAGATGATATAAATCCCTGGTTCAATTTTGGAGGAGTGACTGAGTGGCCGAAAGTGGCGGTCTTGAAAACCGTTGAGCCGAGAGGCTCCGTGGGTTCGAATCCTACCTCCTCCGCCACACAATTTTTTAAAACGGAGAAGTGACCGAGCTGGCTGAAGGTGCTCGCCTGCTAAGCGAGTGTACGGGGAAACTTGTACCGAGAGTTCGAATCTCTCCTTCTCCGCCAGACAAAACGATTTTGGGGATTTTAAGTTTCGGCTTAAAATTCCCTTTTTTGTTTCACTGATTGCATTATCATCTCTTCGTAAGTTTTCGTTTCCTTGTTCGACCAAAGAAATAGGAAGTGCCTGATACGGATCATTCTTTATGAGAAGACAAACAAAAACCTGCTTATCTTATCGACCTATAGGTAACACTTTCTTGAAAATGGCTATCCATCGGAGTCCCTGGAAACGGATACTGTGTTTCCATATTTAAAGGCCGCCTCTAAAGGTATTCCGGTGGGTATCAGGTCAGCAATCATTCTGACAAAGGAGATGCATCATGAAAAATAACACTTTCATTAAAAAATATATCCGGACCGTGGTATTTATAACCCTTTGTGCTATTGCAATGGTATCGGCAGCCCATGCCGGTCTTTTTGGCAATTTAGCCAGATTCCAAAAAGATATGGAAATGACAAAGAGCTACAATCAGGATCAGGTATTACCGGATTATAAATACTATTACACAGGCCGATCCCACATTCCCTATGCCGTTATCGGAATTGATCCCGGGTATGATTTGAACAGCCGATTCTGGAACAGCATTGACACCAGACAAATGGTTATTGAAAAGGTAGGAAACCTCATGCCGACCCCGCCGTTCAACATGACCGCAGCCAGAATTCTGGATACCAATGGGAAACAGATCGGTATCTGGTTTTCCTATTATCCCAGCACCATTGTGAAATTTGGGAAAAACCGAGTCCTGACGGTTTACAGTCCCTATAATCCGAACCGGCTGAATGATTAATTAATGTTTGAACGAAAACTCACCCATCTGCGGCGTTGCCGCGAACCCTGCCAAATTATAAATGGGGCCTCATGTACAGTAGTACACTCCGGTTTCAGGACTCCTTGCGCCTTGCATATGGGCAACTTTTCGCCCAAACACAGGGTTTTCGGTCAGCCACTAATTATAGAAACGCAGAAAATAGTCGAAGTGATTAGTCCAGCTATTTCACGAACGAGATTGCTTAGGACCTCAGATGAAATAAAGTGAACAAAAATAGCGAATATATTGAAATCTAACAATATTTCCCAGCTAAACTTAAATATCAGGAATAAACGTTTGGTGAATTCCTGAAAGACAATATTTTTGTAATTTTTTTTCCCTCCGGAAAAGCCAGGCCCCTGACCGTTTACATCCCCACAACCAGAACCGCCGAAATAAGCAGCAGCATTTCACGAACGAGTTTGCCTTAGCAGCAAGGCATCAGGCCGTGAAGCTGTAGTTGTCCTACTGCGAACGGCCTGTAACGCCGCTGATGAGGTGAAATCGTTCGTGAAATTAGAGGCCCATTCCGTTTGGGTTCATAATCCCCGAAGGATCAAAATGAGATTTAAGGGCCCTTAAAACACCCATCTGCTCATTCCCCAGATGCTCTCCCATAAAGGGCCCCATCATTTTCCCCACCCCGTGATGGTGGCTTAAGGAACCATGATGCTCCATGATCTTTTTAATAATCCCCCTCTGGAATGCCTTGAATTCATTCAGGGCCTGCATTTTAGTGATAAAGATAAAATACAAGTTGGTTCCCTGGGCATAAAAATGGGAGGCATGGGTCATGCAGATGGTATGGGGGTGTACCTTGATGTATTTCCGGACAGACCTGTAAAGATCATCCAGGTGTTCCCAGGTGACCGATGCTTCCAGGGTGTCGATGAGGACACTGAAATCATTGAGGCTGTCCCGCATATAGGGATCGGAAAACCGGCCGTGGTACCATTTTTTCATGGGGTACCCGGTCAGATAGAGCCCCTGGCAGGATTTGGCTTCTTTTTTCACCTGTTTGAAAACTGTTTTTGAAAATGAGGGATGGCCCTGGGTCTGCCCCATCATCAGGCACCTCTTATCTTTTTCAAGGCCCTTCATTTTCATGAACCGGTCCAGGAAACCGCCTTCAAGGCCGTACATTTTTAGGGCCACATCGGTCTCTTCGGGATCAGAAAGCCTCATGATGGCCGGCATGCCGAATCCTGCCTGGCTGATCCGTTTGACTGCTTCCACACCTTTATCAAAGCTTGGAAACATAAAAGTAAAGGGCCTGAAAGAAGAAGGATAATGGGGAAAGACTTTCATGGTCACACTTACCAGCACCCCGAAACATCCTTCCGATCCTTTGAATATATCGTTAACCTTCGGACCTGTTGCCGTGGCAGGATACGCATGGGTGGTCATGGTGCCTGCAGGTGTCACATACTCCTGGCTGACAACAAGGTCATAGGCATCGCCATACAGAGAGGATGCCTGGCCTGATCCCAGGGTGACCACCCAGCCGCCCACAGAGGAGAACTCAAAACTCTGGGGGAAATGGCCGCCGGTATAGGCTCGTGAGGCATTCAGTTTTTCATGAGCGTTGTTCAGCAAATCTTCAAACACCGGCCCTGCCATGCCGGCCTCCACCGTAATGGTCTGATTGGCCTCGTTAAAACTGACCAGTTTGTTCATATGGGTGGCCATCACAAGGGTCACGCCGCCTTTGGGGCAGGAGAGCCCAAGCGTCACACTGCTGCCGCCGCCAAACACGTGAAGGGGAATATTTTTTTGACTGCACAGCTCAACAATACGAACCACATCGTCTCTGTTTTTGGGGTGAACAATCAGATCGCTGATATTTTCAATTTTTTGATTTCTTAGGGCAAGGATCTCCTCCATGGACTTGCCGGAGGAGTATTTCAACCGGGAATAGGTGTCGCATGACAGGTTTTCTGGTCCCACAATCTTTTCAAACAGGGCAATATCTTCAGGGGACAATGACGGTGACACCTGATCTTCCACACGGGTTTCTCCCTGCTTTTCCGGCCTTGAAAACCTTTGATCATCCATTCCCAGCTCAGACTGGATAACATTTAAAAACCCTTTGCTGGGATGTTTGAAATCTGTGCTGCTGCCCCATTTAAAAATGGATCGAAACGATTTTTTTGACGGGGGCCGGGAGATCCAGGCCGGGTTGTTCTCTTTTTCAGTCATTTTTAGGATATCCTGTTATTTTTTGAATATTTGCGTAAAGCGGTGCAAGCGCCTTGTACATTTTTGAATAGACACTGGAATACAGATCCTCATAGATACGGACATGGTCGGGCTCCGGCTCAAACACGGCTTTTGCGTGAACCATATTTTCAACACCCGTATCAAGCGTGTCAAACCAGTTCAGCCCCTTTGCCGTCAATATGGCCGCCCCCAGCGCCGATGTTTCATGGGTCTGCCCTTTTTTCATGGGCCGGTTAAAAATATTAGCCGTGATCCGACAGATTTCATCACTCTGGGAGGCCCCGCCGGAAACGGCGGCCATCTCGATCTTCTTGCCGGTTTTGGCTTCAATTTTGCCCAACCCTTCATAAAGGGCAAAGCCCAAGCCCTCTATCACGGCCCGGTATATATGGTCTTTTGTGTGCACATCACCAAACCCGATCATGGCCCCTTTGGCCTCGGGGTGATCCAGGCCGGGTCCCCAGTAAGGCTGCACCACAAGTCCCATGGCCCCGGGGTCAGTTCGTTCAAGACATTGGTTCAACACATCTTCAGCACTGATCCCTAATCTTTTGGCCTGTTCAACTTCCTTGTGGGCAAATTGTTGTTTAAACCAGGTCACCATCCAGAACCCGCGGAAAATCTCAATCTCCGGGTTATATTTCCCCGGTACGGATGCGGGATATGCCGGCAGATACTTAATGACCTCAACATAATCGTCTGACAAGGTCTGTATGGTTGCCGTGGTCCCGAAACTCAAGGAGGCCATGCCCGGCGCCACCACACCGGCCCCCAGGGTTTCGCACCCTTTATCCGACCCGCAGGCAATGACGGGGATCCCTTTTTCAAGCCCGGTTTGCGCTGATGCCGTGCCGCAGATTTCACCCAAAACCTGGCCGGGTGCCACTATGTGCGGCAATTTTTCATTTTCAATGGGATAGAGCAGTCTTGCAATGTGAAAAGGGCCGGCCCAGGCCTGTTTCTTATAGTTAAACGGCAAATGGCCGATCTGGGAAGCCACGGAATCAGAAAAGCTGCCGGTCAGCCTGAAATTTAGAAACCCTGAAATCTGCAGATACTTATGGGTTTTATCCCAGATATCCAGCTGATTCTGCCGGATCCAGTTGCACTTGCCCTGGGTCTGGAGATCTTTTATTTTTTTCTTCAATCCGATCATGGACAACCCGGCGCCGATCACGCCTTTATCTCCCCACTGCATTTTGGCACGCCGCTGGTCCATCCATACAATAGCAGGCCGCAGGGGATCTCCATTTTCATCCACATTCACCATGCTGGCCCGCTGGGAGGTCACCCCTACGCCGGCAATACTTTTAAACAATTCAGGGTCGGCTTTTTTCAGTCGCTGGCATGCCGCAACAAGACTTTGCCAGTATATATCGGCATCCTGCTCCGCCCACCCGGGGTGAAGGCTGTAATACGGTTCATATTCGATCTGCACTCTTGACAGCATTTTGCCCTGGGCGTCAAAAAGTATGGCGCGCAGGCTCTGGGTACCGCAGTCAATACAAAGAAGGGTGGGCATGGCTTTTATTTCTCCTTTTGCAGTCCTGGCGGTGAATAACAGTGCTGCCAGATTTTTAAATATGCGTTTCTCTCCTGCTCCCACCTGTTCTGGTCCCAGTCAAGATAGGGACGGCATATCTCTTCGACCCTGTCCAGAATATGGGCGCCACCGTCCTTTAACAGCAGGCCGATGCGAAGCCGTCTAAGCAGAAGGTCATCCAGATGCCTGACATCTTCATGGCCGGCGGCATAGGCCAGTTCCGCCCACAGGCTGTGCGTATTCCCGATCCTTTTGAACAATTTGCGATCAAGCGTTTCAAAGTGATTAAGCGCACAGGCTCCGTAACGGCCCAGCAATCGTCTTTTAAAGGATGGGTCAATATCACCAAGGATCACATTGGTGTCAGAACAAGGCACCGATGTTCCAGGCCCGGACGGCGCAGACGGGGCCGGCAGCCACGGACCCGCCGCCTTTAAAGCGTCTTTGGCCAGCAGCCTGAAAGTGGTCAGTTTCCCGCCGGTCACAGTCACAAGCCCTTTGTCCTTCCAGACAACATGCTCTCTTGATTCCTGGGAGGCACTCTTTTTTTTCTTACTTAACACCGGCCGCACCCCGGCGATGGATGCGACACAGTCGTCCAGGGACAATTGAACATCCGGTAAAATATGGGAAACCCCCTTCATCAGATAATCAACCTCATCCCGGGTCACGCTGGGTTCTTTGTTCAGATCCTGGTCATGATCCACATCTGTGGTCCCAAGGATTATGCGTCCTTCCCAGGGAAACAGAAAAACCGGCCTAAAATCTTGTGGATGAATAAAGCTGATCACCCGGTCCAGTGTCAGCTGGTCGGTCTCAAACACCAGATGGCTGCCGCGCAAAGGACGGATATGGTATCCCTTATCCGGGGATGGATGAAGCTGCTCGGCAAAGGCACCGGTGGCATTGATCAGCACTTTTGTCTGAACCTGCACTGGTTGATCCTGTATTGGCTGGCCCTGCATTTTATGGCCCTGTCTTGGTTGATTCTGGGTCTCATCATTAATAATCACACCTGTTAATTGATGTTTTTCGTCCCGTGATACACCGGCCACCCGTGAATAGTTCAATGCCGTGCCGCCCATGCTTCTTGCGTCATCAATCAATCGCAATACCAGCCTGGCATCATCCACCTGGGCGTCCTTGAACCCCACCGCAGAAACCAGGCCGGATCCCCGGATCCCCGGCACATGAGCCAGGGTCTCTTTTTTAGTATATGACCGGTGCTGCTTCTGTTTTGCCATAAAACTATAAAGGGTCAGCCCCACTTTCATGGAGAACGGCCCCGGTCCGAACTTGTCAAACAGCGGCATGATAAAATCAAGGGGTTCAACAAGGCCGTCATAGGCGTGCATCAGATTTTCGCGTTCCTTTACAGCAGCCCGGGTCAGCATAAACTTGCCCTGTTTTAAGTACCGAAGCCCGCCATGGACCATTTTTGAAGAGCGGCTGGAGGTCCCCCAGGCAAAATCATTGGCCTCCAGTAAAAGGACCTTAAAACCCCGGCGCGCTGCCTCGTGGAAAACACCGGCCCCGGTGATGCCCCCGCCGGCCACAACAATGTCATATGATGATTTTATAGATGAAATATTCACTGGATCGCCTGCCACATTTTCCGGGTTTCTATCATGGTTGTTTCAACAATCTCTTTTATACTGCCGGTCCCATCCTTTAAAGACGCCCTTAACTGCTCATAGTATGAAAACGTCAGGGAACGCGCTTCTTTGCTTTTAAAATATTTTTTCCCCAGAAGATCGTAAATCGGGGCAAAATCATTAAAAATCATATTAAAAACCGGGTTGTTGCAAAGGTGCACCATCTTCATCTGAAGCCCCCAGTCATATTCAGTATACGCTTTTGCGGTGGGGCTCAACTGCTGTGAAGCGTCAAGATATAACGCCAGCGTTTCCCGGTCGTTTTCAACCGCCTTTTGGGCGATATCAGGTAGAATAGTGGTTCTGACCTCAAGCAGATGGTTCACCATCCCGGATGGCAGGCTCTTCCCGTACCGCACCAGGGCGCTTAAGATAGCCAGCCCCCCTTTTTCAAGATAATGATTCACCAGGGTCGGTTTGCCGTGACGAATAATCACCCACCCCTCCTTTGAAAGACGCTGCAGCACTTCACGAAGCGTCGGCCGTGTTACGCCGAGCTGTCCGGCAAGCATTCTTTCTGCCGGCAGAACATCACCCGGCGCATACTTGAAACTTAATATATCTTCCACTATTTTTTTTTCGGCAAACTCTGCCGGTTTTAACAATTTAGGTGTCACGTTAATCCATCCAATGCGCAATCGATTTATGGTTCAAGATTTTTCAAGCAACTGGTAAGAGGTCATACCAGTTGGAATGCAATTTGTCAAGATCCATGTCACTTCACACATTGATTACAGATGCAGGAGGGAGGGATCTTGTGCCAATCTGAGGCTATTTATAACCATTCTCAACAGACATGTTCCTTTTGCACGGAAAACACTGTCAGGAAGATAGAGTGCAGGATGGGGTGACGGTTTTCACGGATTAAATCCCTTCGGGTGGCAGGACGCCGCTGGAGAAGGGATTTCCCTCGGAGAAAATCATGGACGATTTTCGAGGCTGAAAGATGCTCCGGCATACATGAGTTAAAACTTTTACCCTAACCGGAACGGCACACACTTTGTTCAATCGGAACGTTAATATGAGTACTGCTATAACAAAGATGCTCGATTCGCCCAACACCCCGTGGATCCTCCTTGCGTTACCACAAAAAAAGGGACACCTTCTACAGGCGCCCCTTTTAAGTCGGATATTCAATCCGATTTATATTTGCAGTATAATTTAAACTAAAACTGAATGGAGGTGGTCACCATCCAGATATCAATCCCGTGATTCGGCCCTTTGATGGATGCATTTGAATAGTGCATATACCGTGCGCTGATATCGAAAAAACCGATTCTGGCACCAATACCGATGCGATCCTCAAACTGAAAGTTGGTCGACAGATTCCTGTCGGCTATATGGTATTCATCAATATAGGTGACACCAATCCCCCCCTCAATATAGGGTTTGATAAAATTGGATTCATCTCCAAAATAGTAGACAAACACCGGCGACAATGCCACACCGTTGATATCCTGGTCATTGTATTCCCAGTGGTTATAGGACAGCTCAAAATAACCGGACAGATAACCGGTATCGTTTTCAAACCATTTTGTCCAAAAATCTTTTTTCAGTCCCACCCGGTAGATATCAATATCGGGATCAGCCTCTCCGACACTGAAAGACAGACCCCAGCCACTGGACTGATCCTGGGCCATCGCACCGGTAGAGATCATCACCAGGGTCGCCATAATTAAGATGAGCTTCTTCATAAGATTCCTTTTTTTCTTTGACTTTTGATTTATGCGTTCCGGTTTAAATGCTCCATTCCTTTTAATTGAAAGCATGAAATTATTCAACCTAAAACTTTGTTCAAAGGGCATTCGGGATCGCTCCAAGATCATTTATAGCATTGCTGTTTTAGGCGCATTTACCCTTGACATAAAATACAAGGAAGTTTATATCCTTCTAACAATTATAGAATAGGAAATACTTTTTTTTGAACTTTAGAAATAATATAATATGGATTTAAAACAAACACTTAAAAAGAACAGAGAATCTTTTATAAATAAATGGTTTCAGGCAACAATTGACACATACCCTTCACAGAGCGCAAAGGTGCTTGGCAAAGACGCCAACCGGTTCGACAATCCCATTGGTGCCATTACGCACGAAACCTGTGAAGATGTATTCAATCATCTATTAGAAGAATTCACACCGGAATCCCTGGAGAAAAAACTCGATCCGATCATCCGCATCCGTGCGGTACAGGCTTTTTCCGCTTCAGAGGCCGTCAGCTTTGTATTTGCCCTAAAATCCATAGGCACACAATTGCTTGATGATGACCTTGGCAGACAGTTTGACACACTGGTTGATAAAATTGCACTGGCTTCATTCAACCGGTACATGAAATGTAAAGAAGAAATATTCCTTTTAAAGGCGACTGAAAGCAAAAGACGCATTCACAGAGCTTTTGAAAGGGCAGGTTTAGTAGCTGAGCTTTCCGAAGAAGACCTTCTGGGCTCAAAAAAATCTTAACATACCTGACAAAATTTAGGTTTGTCCGGTAGAAAAAACGAGGTGGTTTTAATATGAATCAAAAGTACTTGATCCCCCTGACAGCTGTTTTTCTGCTTTTTTTAGTAGCATACACTGGGGTTGAGGGAGCAGGACTTAATGGATTCTTTGGTTACTTTATCCCTTATCTGGCGATTGTTATCTTTGTGGCCGGGTTCGTATATAAGGTTCTTGGATGGGCGGCTTCACCGGTCCCGTTCAGAATCCCAACGACCTGCGGACAGCAAAAATCATTGCCGTGGATAAAACAAAACTCCATTGACAACCCTGACACTTCAGCAGGTGTAGTTGTGCGAATGATTCTTGAAATTTTTCTTTTCAGGTCTCTGTTCCGAAACACCAAAGCAGCATTTACCAAGAAAGCATCCAACAGACTCTCCTACTCCTGGGAAATTTTCCTGTGGTTAGGCGCACTGGCTTTCCATTATGCCTTTTTAGTAACCGTTTTAAGGCATTTCAGATTTTTCACATCCCCGGTACCGTCCTGTATCCAGTATCTGGAAAAACTCGATGGCATCGTACAGCTGGGACTGCCCGGAATCATGTTATCCGGTGTTGTACTGCTGGCCGCAACCCTGTTTTTGCTGGCAAGAAGAATTTTTGATGCCAAGGTGACCTATATCTCCCAGGCAGCTGATTATTTCCCGCTGTTTCTGATCATCGGCATTGCAGCCACCGGTATTGCCATGAGATATTTCACGAAAGTGGATATCGTCGGCATAAAAACACTCACCATGGGTATTGTAACCTTCTCACCTGTCATTCCTGAAGGTGTCGGCGGCCTGTTTTATGCCCATCTCTTTTTGGTGTGTGTCCTGTTAGCATATTTCCCTTTAAGCAAACTGATGCATATGGGTGGTATTTTCTTAAGCCCCACCAGAAATATGGCAAACAATACCCGTGCAAAAAGACATATTAACCCCTGGAACCCTGATGTAGACTTTCATACGTATGCACAATATGAAGACCACTTCAGAGAAAAAATGATTGAAGCCGGGCTGCCGGTGGATAAAAAGGAGTAATCAATGTCTGATGAAATAAAACCGGATGAACTATTAGATAAAATAGATTTTGGCCCCCGGTCGGACAAAGGGCCCGGCAACTGGATGGACACGACCCAAAATGTCCAGATCAGACCGGGTATGTATTGTTATGCAGCAAAGCCTGAAAGTGTGGAAGCTTTAGGGCTTCCCAATGCCAGGCCCTGGAATCCTCTAGAAGAAGACTGGCAGCTGCCCGAAGACTGGCAGGAAATAGTCTTTAACGGCTTAAAAGACCGCCTGGAAAGATTTCGGACCTTTAAGGTCTTCATGGACATCTGTGTTAGATGTGGTGCCTGTGCCGATAAATGCCATTTTTTCCTGGGTACCGGCGATCCCAAAAACATGCCCGTTTTAAGGGCAGAGCTTTTAAGATCTGTATACCGGAATGACTTTTCCACGGCTTCAAAAATATTGAGCAAAATTCCCGGTGGAAAAAAGCTGGCCGGTGCCAGACCCATGACCCTGGCTGTACTTAAAGAGTGGTGGTACTACTTTTTCCAGTGCACCGAGTGCAGACGCTGTTCCGTTTTCTGCCCCTACGGCATTGACACGGCAGAAATCACCATGATGGCCAGGGAGATCTTCAATCTTCTGGGATTGAACATTGACTGGATCGCCACACCGGTTGCCAATTGTCATGCAACAGGTAACCACTTGGGAATTCAGCCCCATGCCTTTAAAGACATGATTGATTTTTTTGTGGAAGATATTGAAGATGTCACCGGCGTTCTATGCAAACCGCAATTTCAAAAAAAAGGCGCGGACATCCTTTTTATTACCCCGTCAGGTGATGTATTTGCCGATCCCGGCACCTATACCTGTCAGGGCTATCTGATTCTGTTCCACTATCTGAAAGAAAAATACGACCTGGATGTCACCTGGAGCACCTATGCTTCCGAAGGCGGCAACTTCGGTTCCTTTACCTCCAATGAGACCATGAAACGGTTGAATGCCAAAATGTATCATGAGGCAAAACGCCTTGGCGTCAAGTGGATCCTGGGGGGTGAGTGCGGTCATATGTGGCGTGTTATTAATCAATATATGGATACCATGAACGGCCCTGCCGACTTCATGGAAGTGCCGGTGAGCCCCATTACCGGAACCAGATTTGAAAATGCCGCCTCCACGAAAATGGTTCATATCACTGAATTCACGGCTGACCTTATCAAACACGGCAAACTGGAACTTGACAAGAGCCGTAACGCCAACCGCGTCATGACCTTCCATGATTCCTGCAACACGTCAAGGGGCATGGGACTTTTGGATGAGCCCCGCTATATCATTGAGAACGTCTGTGACAACTTTTATGATATGCCGCCGAACACCATCCGCGAGAACACCTTCTGCTGCGGTTCCGGATCCGGGCTTAATGCCGGTGAAAACATGGAACTGAGAATGGCAGGTGCACTTCCCCGTGCCAACGCCGTAAAATATGTTCATGAAAAATTCGGTGTAAATACCCTTGGCACCATCTGTGCCATTGACAGGGCCGCACTTACCACACTGTGCGAATACTGGGTTCCCGATGTAGAGGTTTACGGTATCCACGAACTGGTTGGTAATGCCCTAATTCTGCCAGGTGAAAAGGAACGAGATGAAGATCTAAGATTCGAACCTTTACCCGGAAAGGAGGAGGAATAAGATGAGTAAAAACTTAATCATTACAGGGCTTGTGATATTTGTCCTCGCCGTGCTCTCTCCTTTTTGGTTTAACATGGTTACCACCACACAGGCCATGTCTGAACCCGAGCTTCTCGGCAAGGCCAAGACGGAGAAAAAATGCGTTCTGGATAAATATGACATGAGAGCCAATCATATGTCCCTCTTAGACGAATGGAGAGATTCCGTTGTCAGGGATGCAGACAGAATGTACGAGGCTGCCAATGGCCATAAGTTCAATATGAGCCTTTCCACGGGAGAAAACTCCTGTCTGGGATGCCACGAAGACAAAGCCAAATTTTGTGACAGCTGTCATACCTATGCATCGGTTACACCCTATTGCTGGGAATGTCACACAACCCCAAAGGAGATTGAATAATGAAGAAGAGCAGAAGAAGCTTTCTTAAAGTAGCGGGTATTGCTGCCATTGGGATGGGTGCTGCTCCGGCAATGACCTTTGCGGTATCTGAGTCTAAAGGACCCGTCAAATCTAAAAACGAGCATGTGAGCACTGCCCATCGCTGGGGCATGGTGATTGATACGACCAAGCTGTCAGATGAAGTTGCCGAAGCGTGTATTGAAGCCTGCCATAAGCATCATAATGTGCCGGATTTCGACCTTGAAGTGGATGAGGAAAAATATCCCAAGGCCAAAAAATATCCGGTCAATCACAAACAGGAAATTAAATGGATCTGGGAAGAAAAATTTCATTACGCGTTCCCGGATAAAGAGGACGAGGAAGAGCTCCTGGCTGAAAAACTGCACCATACACCATTCCTGGTGCTCTGCAATCACTGTAAAAAAGCACCCTGTACCCAGGCGTGCCCGACCCAGGCTACTTTTAAAAGAGAAGACGGCATTGTACTGATGGACTACCATCGCTGCATCGGATGCCGCTTCTGCATGGCAGCCTGCCCGTTCGGAGCCAGAAGTTTTAACTTCAGGGATCCAAGGCCCTTTATCGAAGAGACGGACCCCACATTCCCCACCCGCTCCAAAGGGGTTGTTGAAAAATGCAATCTCTGTGCTGAGCGACTTGCCAAAGGCGAAGAACCCTATTGTGTTGAAGCCAGTGAAGGAGCCATAGTCGTCGGTGATCTTGAAGATCCTGAATCTGAAGTCCGACATCTGTTACATGACCATTATACAATCAGACGTAAACAGAGTCTGGGTACCCAACCTTCTGTTTACTATATTATCTAAAAGGAGCAATCATGCTTGAAATAGCTATAAAAGGAAGTCGAAATTACTGGATATGGATCGTCTTTCTGCTCCTTATTATAGGAGCAGGAGCCATTGTTTATCTTGAACAGTTCATGAACGGTCTTGTGATTACCGGCATGAGCCGTGATGTCTCCTGGGGATTTTATATTGCCAACTTTACATTTCTTGTGGGTGTTGCCGCAGGCGGTGTTATGGTGGTGATCCCCTATTATCTCCATGACTATGAAAAATTTCACAGGATCACCATCCTGGGAGAATTTTTGGCCGTGGCCTGCCTGGTCATGTGTCTTCTTTTCATTGTTGTGGATTTAGGCCAGCCAACCCGTATGCTGAACGTATTGTTATACCCCACCCCCAAATCCATGCTGTTCTACGATATGATCGTTCTGAACGGTTACCTGTTTTTAAACATTGTTGTGGGCTGGAAAGTACTTGAAGCGGAAAGAAACCAGGTGGAACCGGTATGGTGGACCAAACCTTTGGTTCTGATTTCCATTCCCTTTGCCATTGGTATCCATACGGTAACTGCATACCTTTACTGCGGTCTTCCGGGACGTGGTTTCTGGCTGACTGCCATTTTGGCCCCCAGATTCCTGGCCTCTGCATTTGCTGCCGGACCGGCCTTTTTGATTATTCTGTGCTACTTTATCAGAAAATTCACCAAGTTTGACCCGGGCTGGGAAGCGATGCAGACCCTGTCCAAAATCGTATGTTACGCGGTCATCGCAAATATCTTCTTTTTTCTCTGCGAATGTTTTGTGGTATTTTACTCCGGCATCCCGGGGCATAAAGCCCATCTCCAGTATCTGTTGTTTGGATACCACGGATATAATATGATGGTACCCTTGATGTGGAGTGCCTTTATCCTCATGGGTATCGGTGCTGTTTTCCTGGTCATCCCCAAGCTGAGAAACAATTATAACCTGTTGCCTGTTACCTGCGCCATGATTTTTGTCGGTGCCTGGATCGACAAAGCTATGGGTATGATTGCAGGCGGTTTTGTTCCATCTCCGCTTCATCATGTGACCGAATACGCGCCCACCCGCCCTGAGGTTATGGTGACATTAATGGTTTATGCCATTGGATTTTTGGTGTTAACCGTTCTGTTTAAGATGGCCACTCAGGTTAAAGAAGAGGTTCGCGGCTAACCGCTGAACTGATCATATCAGGATTTTTATCCTATCTCAGGGGAGTTTAAACTATTTGAACTCCCCTGAGCTTTTTTTATGGATGCAATTAAAATGCAGATACCGGCCAGACAAAAGACAGAGATCCGGATAGAAAAGATAAAAAATCAATTTCTGGTATGTCTGTATGAAAAAGACTGGGCCGGTGCAAAGAACCAGTTTTCAGGCCTCCATGACCTGGTCGCCCGGCACACCCGGCATCCGGATCCCAAAGACCACCCCCCTCCCCCATTATCTGAAAATAGTGAAAAACTGATAAACCAGGCCTTAAGGGTCTATCAAAAATTTAAATCCAATATTCCGGAACCATTTGCACCGGTTTTTGCGCTAGTTTATAAAAAGCTTAAAAAAGAAATACTGGGTCTGGTACGGCAGGCCGGGACCCCTGTTCTTTATGTATCTTTTAACACATGGGAACATTGCCTTGGACTTTCTTTGCGTCAAAAAGAGCTGCTTTACAGGACTGCCATGACGTTTCAGCTGACATCAGGGTGCAGCAATTTTTGCAGGCGGTGCAATGAATGGGCGCTTCCCAAAGTCAGGGCGCATTTTGACTTCAAAGCCATTAAAAACATATTAGGATGCCTGGCAAAACAGGGGAACAGCCATATCAGCCTCTATGGCGCGTCTGACCCCCTTGACTGGTCCCAGGGTGATAATTCGATTGCCGACATTATCCGAGATGCCGACACTGCAGGCCTGGAATACAGCCTGCTTACCAAGGCCCCTAAGTCCAGGACAACACTATTAAAAACGCTGGTCACTTCCGGCGCCAATATCTCCGTGAGCATGACATCACGAAACAAGGCCCGTATCAAACGAATTGAGCAGGAACTGCCACTTCCCATCAGCAAACAGCACGACACGGACGACCTCTTGATTCCCGCCTGCCTGGATGAAGACTTCATCTCTGTTAAACCATCCATTACAGACGGATACGGCACGGAAATCACACCGGACGGTGCCTATATCATTATCCCGACATTTACCAGTGCCCTGCATCCTTTTGGTCACAAAAAGAGACCAATCACCGCTGAAACACCATTTTTCCCCGTAAAAAAAACCGGGCGTCACGCCCTGCTGGTGGATTATTTCAAACCCCTTGAAGTCTATGATTTAAACTTGAATCGGTTGCATCTGGATCGTCTTATAGATGTACAGATAGAATCCATCCTCCTGGATAACGGTCATTATGATCTAACACCGCCCGGCATGCGAAGCACAAAAGAATATTTCAGCATCTTCGAAACCAAGGCAAGGATCCAGCGAAAAAAAATGACCGTGTCCATATTGAAGAAACTCAAAAAGAGATATCTGGAAAACGCATCCTTTAAATTGCTGGGCCTTGACGATAAAAAAGAGTACCGCAAAAAAATAGACGCGCATTTTGATTTGTGCAAAAAAGATAACTGTCTTTTGGCCCAGAAAAATACAGCTGCTTTTTTTCTGTCGCACATCAGGGATTATAAAAAAAACAACCCAACCAAAATTAAAATCATCCGCTATCTGCTCAAAAACGAAATTCAGGCGCAGCAAAAAATGACCAAAAACTGTGACCACAGTATATCGCACTTTTTCATGGATGAAAAAACAGACGCCTTTGCCCTTTTCAGGACCCTGGCGCTTGAGATGACAGCAACCTTGGACGCGCTTCCTGCGATAGACCGGTTTATAGATGAAAATAGTGTTATCTATGATCCGACTGCCGATATTTTCACGTCTCCTCCATCAGGAACTGCACGATAGCATCGAACATCCCGGTTTGTTACGGGCCCAGTCCGGCCGCTTTAGTCCCCACTTTTCCATACCGGGCTGCTCATCATAGGGATGTTCCAGCAATTTCATCAGTTCGTGCAATATGGACAGATCACCTTTTTGGGTCTGTTCAATGGCCATCTGGGCCATGTAATTTCGCAGAACATACCTGGGATTGACCCTGTTCATGGATTGACAACGCTTCTTGGGATCCATGTTTTCTTTTTTCAGCAGATAAACATATTCCTTTAGCCAGTCATCCATCTCCTTTTCAAATGCCGGGGTCTGCTGCTCCGGACGGTAATAGGCATCCTGTATCGGTGCTTTTAACTGCCGTATCGCATCGGGATCTGTCAAAGATACACCTGTGTTCAACTCGGACAACTGCCTGAAAAAAATCGTCATGTCCGTTTCTACGACGCTAAGGAGGGTGGGCAACTTCTTTACCAGCATCTCTTTTTCATAGGATGGTGCAGGGTCCAGGCCCAGTTTTCCAAACATCATTGCCTGCTGTCGTTCCTGGTAACTATCGCCGAATTGTTCAATGCTTTGCTGCAACCCGTCCGGCTTTTGAACCAGCGATAAAATCGCATTGGCAAACCTGGTCAGGTTCCACTGGGCAATGCCCGGCTGGTTTCCGAAACAGTAGCGGCGGGTTCCGGCATCCGTGGTATTGGGTGTCCAGGAGGGATCATAATCCTCCAGCCACCCGTAGGGGCCATAATCGATGGTCAGCCCCAGGATTGACATGTTATCGGTATTCATGACCCCGTGAACAAATCCCACCCGCATCCAGTCCACGATCATATCCGCGGTCAACTCACATACTTTTTTAAACCATACTTCATACCGATAGGAGGATTTTGGATCAATATCTGAAAAATCCGACGCAATGACATAATCGGCCAGTTGTCTGAGAAGAGCGTGCTCATTGCGGGCGGCAAGGATCTCAAAATTACCGAATCTTACGAAGGACGGTGCTGCCCGGCAGACAATAGCCCCCGGTTCCATTTTTGGATGACCGTCGTAAAACATATCGCGCATCACTTTTTCCCCGGTGGTAACAAGGCTTAAAGCTCTTGTGGTGGGCACATTAAGATGATACATGGCTTCACTGCATAAAAATTCTCGAATGGAGGAACGCAGTACGGCAAAGCCGTCGGCATTTCGCGAATATGGTGTCAGGCCCGCACCTTTAAGCTGCAGGGTCCATGTGCTATCTTTTGTATCGGTAACCTCGCCAAGATTGATGGCCCGTCCATCTCCCAACTGACCTGCCCAGGAACCAAACTGGTGCCCTCCATAGCACATGGCATAGGGTTTCATCCCGGGCATCAGGTGGTTCCCGGAAAATGTATTCAAGAAAACATCTGATCTGTAAAAATTCTCTGGAAACCCAAATCTTGCGGCCAGGTGTTTAGAGCAGGCAAGCAGCCGAGGCTGGGATACCCGGGCCGGGGTCACCCATGAGTAGCAGGCACCTTCCACCTGCCTGACAATGTTTTTGGATTCCGGATCTGCGGGCAGATGCCGGGTGAAATGGTCATCTACTTTTATATCAAATTGGATCGTTTTTTCTCTTTTATCAAGCATTTCAACCCTCCCGGGTTTTGGTGGTATTGAAATCGTTTTATATTATCCTTATATCTACAATAATCATGATTTCTGTATTTTCACAGGCACGCTAACGACAATTTTTAAGGCGACGAAATCATGAGTAAATTAAGTGGTGCACTGTTTACAGTGATTCCCCGGAATAACGTTCCATATTTATATATAGGATTTGATGAAATGGCCTGAGATCAGATCGATTACAGTGCCAGGGAATTTTCAACCTCAAAGATCGAAACATGCATTAGGCTAATGGATCATAGTTTTTGTGATTTGCTGAAACGTGAAATATAAATCAAACGCCAAAAAAAAATATTAAAATTCTGAGACCTTACAAAAAAACCTATAATTCCCTTGATTTTCTATAGGAATTTTACTAATTCATGTCTATCAATATATACACGATATTTAATTTCATTTATAATCTGGAGGTTGCCATGAATTCTTATCGATCATTTATGTGCATTATGGTCTTCTTTTTTTCGCTCCTGTTTACAGGTCCCGGCATCTGTGATGATGTCAGCATCATCGCAAGCGATAAGGAGAGCATCAAAAAATCTTTTCAAAAGCCATCCTATTCCCCCTATGCCGGACAAAACTTTCCCACTAAAGTGCTGTGGGGAGACACCCACCTTCATACCGCCCTCTCCCTTGATGCCCGGGCATTCGGCGTAACACTTGATCCTGAGGCGGCCTACCGGTTCGCCAGAGGAGAAGAGGTGACCGCGTCCCACGGCGAACGCCTGAAACTTTCCAGACCTTTGGACTTCCTGGTTATTGCCGATCATTCCGATGCCATGGGCGCCATGAAGGAGATCATTAACGGGAATCCCAACCTGCTGCGGGATCCCACGGTCAAGGACTGGTATGACAGGATCTCCCAGGGTGGTGAAACCGCGCTCATGGCCACCATGGATGTGATCGAAACCTTTACCGCCGGCAATATCCCTGAAGTTCTGATTGAAGAGACCTTTATCAAAAACATCTGGGATGACTACCTTGAAGCTGCTGAAGAGTATAACGATCCGGGCCAATTCACCACCATCATCGGGTATGAGTGGACCTCCACACCTGGCGGGAATAACCTACACAGAAATGTTCTCTACCGCGACGATGCTGATAAGGCCGCGCAAATGATCCCTTATACGAATTTTGAAAGCATGAACCCCGAAGACCTGTGGAAATGGATGTCAGCATATGAAGAAAAGACCGGCGGCCAGGTCCTGGCCTTGGCCCACAACGGAAACCTGTCCAACGGTCTGATGTTCCCGGAAATCAATCCGACCACGAAAAAACCCATTACCGAGGCCTATGCCAAAGCCCGTATCCGGTGGGAACCTATCTATGAGGTCACCCAGATGAAAGGCGATGGTGAAACCCACCCGTACCTTTCTCCCAATGACGAATTTGCCGGTTATGAACTCTGGGATAAAGGAAATCTTGGACCGATCCTCAAGAAAAAAGAGATGCTTCAGTATGAGTATGCCAGGGAAGCGTTGAAAAAAGGGTTGATGCTGGAACAAAAACTTGGGACCAACCCGTATAAATTCGGAATGGTGGGATCCACCGATTCCCATACCTCCCTTGCCACGGCGGAAGAGGAAAACTTTTTCGGCAAACACAGCGGCAAAGAGCCGGCAAAGGATAGGTGGAAAAAACTGGTCGCTGAAATGGGTGAAGTGAGGTATTTTGGTTGGGAGCAGGTGTCTTCCGGATATGCCGCTGTCTGGGCAACGGAGAATACCCGGGAAGCCATCTTTGATGCCATGAAACGAAAAGAAGTCTACGCTACCACCGGACCGAGGATGACGGTCTGGTTTTTCGGTGGATGGGAATTTGAGGCCAACGATGCCTTAAAAAGGACTCCGGGCAAAGTGGGGTACAGCAAAGGCGTCTCCATGGGGGGCGATCTTATTAAGACCCCCAAAGACAAATCCCCCTCTTTCCTTGTGGCAGCACTTAAAGATCCTTACTCCGGCAACCTGGACCGTATCCAGATTGTCAAAGGCTGGCTGGACAAGGACAATAAAACCCATGAAAAGGTTTACAATGTGACCTGGGGGGATGCGGATAAAAGGAAAATAGACAAAAACGGAAAACTGACAGCTGTGGGCAATACCGTGGATGTCAAAAACGCCACCTGGACCAACACCATCGGAGACCCGGAACTGGTTTCAGTATGGAAGGATCCTGATTTTGATCCTGCCCTAAGGGCTTTTTACTACGCCCGTGTGATCGAGATACCCACACCCCGGTGGACAGCCTACGATGCCAAACACTACAATGTAAAAATGTCGGATGAAATACCCATGACCACACAAGAGAGAGCGTATACCTCTCCGATCTGGTATACGCCTTAATTGTACAAAAACATGACAAAGAGAAGATACGATATTAGATTACTAAATTATTCAAAATTTTTAGTCTGGAGGAAAAAATGTTCGTTCGGTCAATCAGATACACACTGACTCTGGTAAGTGTTTTTGTCCTGTGCCTCTCGGCCCAGGCAGGGCAGGTAAGAAACACGGATGTGTTCTTCGGGGACACCCATTTGCACACATCCTATTCACCGGATGCCTTTTTGTTGGAAAACAGGACGGCTGATCCTGATACCGCCTATCGGTATGCCAAGGGGGAGCCGGTTGTTCATCCCTATAATCGGGCCAAAATCCAGATCAACACCCCGCTTGATTTCCTGGTCGTGGCAGACCATGGTGAATATATGGGGGTTATCCCTGCGCTTTTAAAAGGCGATCCCGTGGTAGCCGGTACCCCCATCGGGAAACAATATACACAGTGGTTTGAACAGGGAGAGGTTCACAAGGTGTTTGGCGATCTCATTCGCCAGGTAAACACGGGCCAGCCTGACAAGGACCTGATCTCCCCTGAAGTAAGCAGAACGATGTGGGGTCATATTATTGATGCGGCTGAACGCCATAATGATCCGGGAAACTTCACCACCTTTCTTGGCTGGGAATGGAGTTCCACACCGGACGGCGCCAACCTGCACCGTGTGGTTTTTATGAGAGAAGGCAAGGAAACCGGAGAAAAATTCATTCCCTATACTGCCCTTGACAGTCCGAAACCTGAAGATCTGTGGAAATGGCTGGATGAAACAAACAGGAACATTGGGGCTGACTTTGTAGCCATCCCGCACAACCAGAATATCAGCAAGGGACTTATGTTCCCGGTGGCGGACAGTGACGGCAAAGCCATTACCAAGGCCTATGCCGAATCCAGAATGCGATGGGAAACCCAGGTGGAAGTCACCCAGATCAAGGGGGATTCCGAAACCCACCCCATGCTCTCCCCCACAGATGAATTTGCCGACTATGAAACCTATGATCACTATATTGAATCCGGGGATAACAAGGAGATCTGCCTGTTCGGAGACGCCCTGCTCCAGAATCTCAGCGAGGAAGATAAAAAATTTCTGGCAGAACACGAGGAACATGCTGCCAAGGCCGGCGATTACACCAGAACAGCTTTGATGCGGGGCCTTGCCATTGAAAAGAGGATCGGTGCCAACCCGTATAAATTCGGAATGATCGGATCCACCGACTCCCATACCGGCATGGCGTCGGCAGAGGAAGACAATTTCTGGGGAAAAATGGCCCTGGACTCCACGCCTGAAAACACCTTTGACAAAAAGAAACTGATCATACCTCCCAAAACCTACGGCATGGATATGGGAGCGGCCGGCCTTGCTGCGGTCTGGGCCGAAGAAAACACCCGTGAAGCCATCTTTGATGCATTCAAACGCAAAGAGACCTATGCCACCACCGGTACACGGCTACGCGTCCGGTTTTTTGGGGGGTGGGAATTCAATGAGGCAGACGCCCATGCATCCAACCTGGCCAAAATCGGGTATGAAAAAGGCGTTCCCATGGGGGGTGATTTAACGCCTGTGCCCAACGACAAAGCGCCTCAATTTCTAATTCAGGCTGTCAAAGACCCCAACCATGCCAATCTGGACCGGGTCCAGGTGATCAAAGGCTGGGTGGATGACAAGGGATTCCCCAAGGAAAAAATTTATGACGTGGCGCTTTCCGATAACCGGAAAGTGGGCAAATACGGGAAAGTAAAACCCGTTGGAAACACCGTGAACCTTAAAAACGCCACATGGTCGGACACCATTGGGGATGCCCAGCTTGCAACAGTATGGACCGATCCGGATTTTGACCCGAAAACAAGTGCCTTTTACTATGTCAGGGTCCTTCAGATCCCCACGCCGCGGCATACTCTGTATGATGCTGTGGCCCTGGGTGTCGAGCACCCCAAAGACTTTCCTGCCACCATACAGGAACGGGCCTACTCCTCTCCGATCTGGTATACACCTTAATGCAGGGAGTATAAAAAACAGTATTGGCTTGAAATAATCATTTGAAGATAATAAAAAGGCGGATACATTAACATGTTTCCGCCTTTTTGATGGTTTATTGTGTATATGAAAAAAATTATTGTTGACCCTTTGTCCCATTTTATCATCATCGGTGCGGCTCTTTTTCTTATGTTCAGTTTCTTTGACAAAGGAGCAAAAACCGGGCCTGAGAGCATTATTGTCGATCATGACCAGATAAAACGGATCCAGGCTGCCTGGGAAAAACAGTGGCGCCGAAATCCAACCAATGCGGAGCTTGCCAAGCTCATAGACGAGTATATCAACGAAGAGGTGTTGTTCAGGGAGGCTGTCAAGCTTGGCCTGGACAAGGATGACACCATTATCCGCAGACGGTTGTCCCAGAAAATGAAATTTCTGATTCAAGACATTGCCACAGCCGCCGCGCCCGATGAAATCGTTTTAAAAAAATACTATAAGGTTAACCGGGACAACTTCAAGATCCCGGCCCGTCTAAGTTTTTCCCATATCTATTTTAATACCGATAAAAGGGGAGCAAAGGCAGCGCCAGCCGCCCGCGACCTTTTACTACAGTTAAAAAACAGGGATATGGATGCCAACGGCCTGGGGGATCCTTTCATGCTGCATCAAAAATATACCGATGTCAGCCAATCTGAAGTATCCAGATTGTTCGGGCAGACCTTTGCAGGACATATTTTCGAATTCGGTCCTGGAACATGGCAGGGGCCGGTACGATCCGGCTATGGCATTCATCTGGTGAAAGTGACACAGTTCTCGGCATCGGCATACCCTGAATTCGAGAATGTACAAAAAGATATCCTGACTGAGTATATGAATGAGATAAGACTCAAAGCAAATAAAAAGGCCATTCATGATCTCAAATCCCGGTATTCCGTTGTTATCGAGCCCACACCGGATTTTGTCACCAGCGGGCAAGACTCATGAGACAGATAGTTCTTGGGGTATCTTATTGTTCTGTGCTGCTTGCTTTCTTTTTCACGCCTGCCTTCTGCCATGAGGTCCGGCCCGGGTATCTTGAAATCACGGAAACCGTAAAAGGAGAGTATTCGATTCTTTGGAAAGCACCCGGCAGGGTCGGCATGGTCATGAAAATCAACCCGAAACTACCGGATGTTTGCAAAGATGTTAAACCGCCTGAAAAACAGAAACTGCCTGGATCTCTTGTAGAAAAAAGGCAGGTTACCTGCGGCCTTGAGGGGTTGACCGGCAAAACCATTTCCATTGACGGTCTGGCATCCACGATCACCGATGTACTGGTCCGGATTACATACCATGACGGTCAGTCCCAGACCGAACTTTTAAAGCCCCATTCACCTTATTTTATAGTCACAGGGGCCCAGCCCCGCTTGAACATGGCCCAATCCTATATCCGGTTCGGCATCAAGCACATTTTATACGGCATTGATCACCTGCTGTTTGTGCTGGGTCTTTTGCTGCTTTCAAGAGGCTGGATACTGCTGCTGAAAACCATTACCGCCTTTACCGTAGGGCACAGCATCTCACTGGCCCTTGCCACATTCGGGGTCGTTAATGTGCCGGAAAAACCCCTAAGCGCCGTCATTGCATTAAGCATTGTCTTTCTGGCGTCTGAACTTGTCAAAGCCCAGAATGGAAAAACATCCTTAACCATTCATTATCCATGGATGGTCTCTTTTGGATTCGGTCTGCTCCACGGGCTTGGCTTTGCCGGCGCCCTGGTCCAGCTTGGGCTTCCGGAGTCTGCGATCCCCCTGGCGCTTCTGTTTTTCAATGTCGGGGTGGAGATTGGACAAATCATATTTGTGGGCGGCATCCTGATCCTGATTGCCTCTTTGTCACGGATGAGTATCAGATTGTCAGGCACGTGGAAGTCAGTGCCTGTTTATGCCATGGGATCTGTGGCCGGATTTTGGTTCATACAGCGGCTGGTCCTTCTTTTTCCCTGATATGATCTAACAAGGTTGATACTATGAAACGCTTATTTCAATTTTTAATAACAGCTTTTTCCGCTACATGCCTGTTTCCCCAGGCCGCCTTTGCCCACCTGGTAAACACCGATGTGGGTGAGTTTTATGCCGGCATGATGCACGCCTTTTTATCTGCCGATCATTTTCTGCCCATGACGGCACTGGCTATCCTTGCAAGCCAGGCAGGCAAAAAGGCTGGAAGAGTGGCTGTTATACTTTTCCCGGTCACACTGATTGCGGCCATGGCAATTGCCCCCTATTTAGATATTGCAAAGACGGCCCACCTGGCCAATCTTGTAACTCTTGGCGTTCTTGGAATTTGTCTGGTATTTTTTAACCGCTTGAACCCTGACAAAAACGGACTGTGGCTATCCATTGCAGCCACCGTGATTGTCGCCCTGATCCTGGGATATCGGAGCGGTGTTGACATGACCAATGCCCGGGTAGGGGTCCAGTTTATTCCCGGGGTGGGCTTAACCGGTTTTATTTTCATGGTTCTTTGTATTGCCTGGCTGCCGAAATCCCGGGATAATGCCTGGGAGAAGATCAGAGTGGTTTGCGGCATCCTGTTTTTCATTGCAGGATCTGTTCTTGTCTATCAGTTTTTTTTCACCGAAACAACGGCAACCGGCAGTGGACTTAGGATGCCTACCCAGGACAGTATCGCAGCAATGATGGCTCAGGAAAATTTAAATACCGGATTTATTGTGGCCACCCTTTTTGCCGCATTCATCTGGGGAGCGGGTCATGCCCTGACCCCGGGGCACGGCAAAGCCATTGTCGGGGCCTATCTTGTTGGTGCGCACTCCTCTGCCCTGCATGCTGTTTATCTGGGGCTGACAGTAACCATTACCCATACTCTGGGGGTATTTCTATTGGGTCTTGTGGCGGTGTTTGCATCCCAGTATATTCTGCCTGAGGATCTCTATCCTTACCTGGGAGCTGTTTCAGGTTTGATTGTGCTGTTTTTAGGGGCAACGATGGTTTGGAGAAGAATTCATCATTCCCACGGCCACCACCATGGGCATGACCATAGCGGCCATCATGATCATACGCATCGCCACGACCATGATCACGACAATTGCGACCATGATGATCATTCACATCACCACCATGACCACCATCATCATTCAGGCCATTCGCATCTGCCTCCCGGAACGGATGGCTCTGCTGTTACCTGGAAATCCCTTCTGGGACTGGGTATTTCAGGCGGGCTTTTACCCTGCCCTTCAGCCCTGGTGCTTTTGCTGACCGCCATCTCCTTTAAACGCCCGGAATTCGGCATGGCCATGGTGATCTTCTTCTCCTTAGGGCTGGCCGGCATACTGACCTGCGTAGGACTGCTGTTTGTTAAAGGCAGTAAAATGCTAAAGGGAATTTCCGCATTTGAAAAGTCCGCGCACTATCTTCCCCTTGCAAGTGCGGTAATCATTATGCTAATCGGTATTGTAATCACCTGGAATGCGGCCCGACCGCTTTTTTTGTAACCGCTTTATTGTGGTGCAGACAAAATGGGAAAAAACAATGACCTGTTACCCGGCATTTTTGCCCCTTTTTATAAAAAAAGACAGCAGATGGTTGAAGACCATCATTTTTTCCAGTTTGCTTTTCCTGATGATCTTCCTGATATCTCCTTTTTCCCATGCTATAGAGCAGTTTGATGCCCAGCTGGATCAACGACTGAGAACAAAGGCTGTCAGGGGTTATGACAAAATGATCCAAAGCCGTTTCATCCGGGCCCTGGTCCCGCACAGCAAAACATTCTATTTCCTGGATGGTGCTAAAATCCGGGGAGCCTCCTATGAAATGCTCAAAAAATTTGAAATGCAGGTAAACAAAAAACTGTCCAATCCTGTATTGAAGGTCAATATCGTCATAATCCCGACACCCAGGGACCGGCTGATTCCGGATCTTGTGGCCGGGTATGGCGATATCGCCCTTGGTAATCTGACGATTACACAGAACAGGCTGGACAAAATTGATTTCAGTGATCCCCTGGCCAAGGGCGTTAGTGAAATTTTAATCACCCATGCATCCGCAGGTCACATTGAATCACCCTATGATTTAAGCGGCCGCGATGTCCATGTCAGAAAATCAAGCAGCTATTATGAAAGCCTTGTACAATTAAATAAAAAACTGGCCGGCAAGGGAAAGCCTTTGGTCAATATTGTTGCTGCAAACGAGTACCTGGAGGATGAGGATCTTATTGAAATGGTGAACGCAGGAGTGATACCACACATTTTTGTGGACAGCCACAAGGCAAACCTTTGGGCAAAAATTTTTGATGATATCACACTTCACCCCCAGATCCGGATACGGGAAAATGGCCGGATCGGATGGGCGTTTCGGAAAAATTCTCCTAAACTGAAATCAGCGGTCAACACCTTTATTAAAAACCATAAAAAAGGAACCCTGTTCGGCAATATCATTTTTAAGCGGTATCTGAAAAATACGAAATATATCAGGCATCACTACAAGGGAAAAGACAGGGAACGATTTGAGGCAACTGCCCACTTATTTAAAAAATATGCCCAAAAATTTGATTTCAACTGGTTGATGCTGGCAGCTTTGGCGTATCAGGAGTCCGGAATCAATCAGGATAAAAAAAGTCACCGGGGAGCCGTGGGTGTCATGCAGATTCTGCCGTCAACCGCAACACAAAAAACCATCAATATCAGCGAGATCCATAGAATTGACCCCAATATTCATGCCGGGACCAAATACCTTCGGTTCATCATTGACAGATATTTTAGCAATCCTGACATTGACCAGATCAACAGGGTGTTGCTTGGTTTTGCCGCGTATAATGCCGGACCCGCCAGAATACAGAAGTTAAGAAAAAAAGCTGCAAACCTGGACCTGAACCCGAACGAATGGTTCAACAATGTTGAAATCACTGTAGCAAAAGATATCGGCAGAGAGACCGTTACCTATGTCAGCAACATATTTAAATATTACCTTGCCTATAACTATATACTCAACCAGGATATGGCACCAGCATCTCCATAGAGTTCTTGCACCTGTTTCACTGTCTTAACAAACCACCATTACGTGTCCGGAAAATTTTTAGAGCGCTCCATTTTCCCGGAAAATCTATGGGCTCGATATTATTTACATATTCCCTCGAAATTGATATATATAGATTCTTGAATCAAGTCTTATCTTTATCTTGACAATATTACAGAATAAGTATAATATGCAGAGTTTTTAAAAATGCGAAAGGTATTGTAATAATAAGGAGAGTTTAACATGTACGCAGTGATCAGAACCGGAGGAAAACAATACAAGGTTCAAGAAGAACAGGTCCTGACAGTTGAAAAGCTGGATGGTGACGAAGGTTCTCAGATTGAATTTGATGATGTCCTCATGTACTCAGACGGTGAAACCGTCACACTTGGCAGCCCGAAAGTTGAAAATGCATCTGTAAAAGCTGTCATCGTTGAACAGGGAAAAGGCAAAAAACAACTCGTGTTCAAGTATAAACGTCGTAAGGGCTATCGAAAAATGAAAGGCCACAGACAGTTTTATACCCAGATTAAAATTGATTCCATCACGGTTTAGATATTAAGGAGATTTCTAATGTCACATAAGAAAGCAGCCGGTAGTACTAAAAATGGTCGCGATTCAAATGCGCAGCGGCGCGGTGTAAAAAAATTCGGCGGAGAGCCTGTTGTTGCCGGAAATATTATTATCCGTCAGGTGGGCACCAGAATTCATCCCGGCAACAATGTCGGCATGGGTAAAGACTTTACTATTTTTGCAAAGATTGACGGTGTTGTAGCCTATGAAAGAAA
>CAZLTD010000057.1:0-34619 GCA_964562385.1 uncultured Desulfobacula sp. | reverse complement strand
TCTATTTCAAGTTTTCCGTTCACAACCTGGGGCACCGGCAGAAACATATAATAATAATATTAGTTGCGTTGCAGAAATAGTTAGCCATCTTCCAGGTATCACCTCAGGAAAAGACTACATATATCATTTGAAAAAGCTGCTTCAATCAGGGCGGGTCTCCATAATATTTGATAAGGACATTCCGAAACTTAATTTTGGTGGTAATGATTTCTATAGGTTAAATACTTCAATCTCATTAACGGGTTATAAAATTCATCAAGAATATTTTGTCACCCTTATCAACGGTTATATATTGGCGTTTATTACAAACTATTCAGGCAGCGAACAACATGGAACAATAGATAACTGCATTAACTCGTTGCACTTTTTTTGAAAAAGCAACGACCTTCTAATCAGTTTTGCACACAAAAGAAAAAACATATAACAAATCATTCCAGCAGGTGCAAAGAGGCTGTGTCGGCGCTTATCGCGGGAAGTCATGTGGCGATAGTGAACACCAACGTTGGACTCGGGCATTATCTATAAACCTAAAGTGATATAAACTTAATTGCTCAACTCAGGTACCACTATTAACCAGGCAGAACCCATCATAAACCTGAATATTTCATGAGGATTAACGCCATGATACAATACAAAAATATTGGGATCTGGTCATTGTTTTTAGTTTTACACGGTTTTTTTAATGTTGTAAGCCCTGCAACGGCGTCAGACCAGTTCATCAAAAATAAAAACGGAACAATTACCGATACCATCAATGGTTTGATGTGGGTGTCCAAAGACAACGGGTTCCCATTAACTGGCCGGATGCAGTGGGATATTGCAAAACACTTGACACGGAAGGGTTTATGGATTGGCGAATGCCCACGTTGTCTGAGGAGCTTGCAAGCCTTCGGAGAAAAACCGGAACGGGTATCATACGGTCAGGATGATAACCACGACTGTGTAAAGTTGCTGGGCCATTGAAACACGGGGATACCTGGCAGGGCGTTTCAATTTTATGTATGGAAAGCAGTATTGGCTTCGTCAGTCCTATTCAGGCCCCACACGTGTTTTAGCGGTTCGCAACACCCAAGATGGCAATAAAACAGAACCTGTATCAGATTAGGGCTGCCGACAGCCGGTGAACACAGAAATGATATTTAAAATCGGAACATATTAATGATGATTGAAGGATTAAGCCATATTACTTTTATTGTCAGCGATCTTGATCGCATGGCAAATCTTCTGATTTCTGTGTTTGATGCAAAACAGGTCTATTCAAGCAACGGGAAGGAATATTCCATTGCTCGTGAGAAATTTTTTTTGATCAATGATCTCTGGATTGCCGTGATGGAGGGAGATCCCATCCGGGCCAGAACATATAATCATGTTGCGTTTAAAATAGCGGATTCAGATTTTGATAAATATATGGACCGGATAAATGCTCTGGGTCTGGAATTATTGGATGGCCGGAATCGTGTCAAAGGTGAAGGCCGGTCTATCTATTTCTATGCTTATGACAATCACCTGTTTGAACTTCATACGGGTAGCCTGAACGAACGTCTGGGGGGGGTATAAAAAAGCGGGAAAGTGACACATCATTTAAAGTTAAAAATGCAATAACATAGAGACATACGATGGGACTGAACTCAATTGTCCGGGCCAAACGGGGAGTCGTATTTGACTTGACATATAATTATAATATATTTACAGTGTAATTATGAAAAAGTTGATCTTCGAGTGGGATGATCTCAAAAACAAGTCCAACAGATCTAAACATGGTGTTACATTTGAAGAAGCCCAAACGGTATTTTTTGATGAAAAAGCAATCATATTTGACGACCCGGATCATTCCATTGATGAAGAGAGATTTTTGCTATTAGGTTTCAGCCAGAGCTTGAAAATTTTAGTTGTGTGTCACTGTTTTAGAAACAATGAATCCATAATCCGTATTATTTCTGCTCGTAAAGCAACGAAAAAAGAGCAAAAAGTTTATATAAGGAGGCCATGATGAGAAAAGAATATGATTTTGACAAAATGAAAGGCCGTAAAAATCCTTATGCTAAAAATTTAAAGAAGCAGGTAACAATACGAATGGGTGTTGATATTATCGAGTATTTTAAAAATTTAGCTGAGGAAACCGGTGTGCCATATCAAAATCTGATTAACCTTTACTTGCGTGATTGTGTTCAATCCAAACGAAAACTATCCCTGACCTGGACCCAACAGGGGTAACACGGTTTTTAAAGGGTGGTTTTTTAAACCGCCTTAAGCCCGCTTCAGGCAAAAGCGCAAAGATTTATAACGAGACATAAGAAATTAGAGGCAGCGTCAGTAATGGCGCGGCCTTTTTTATTTTAAGGCTGGTGATTATTGGCGTATTGGGGACTATTCAAAGAGCGGTGGTGCAAGTTCAGGATCGGACAGGGATGTGATTAAGATGTCGCCATCAAAGGGCGCGGGAACAAGGCAAGGTAATCGTTTTAGTCTGGACGCGGTCCGTGCAGCCAGCCGTTTTGCCGGAAGCCATCGAAGATAGGCAGCCTGTTCATAGACCGTGGCTGCCATGATCAATGCCTGGAGGCACTTTTTGTCATTCCCTTTGGCTGCCAGCCATTTTTCTTCCAGCCATTCATGGACCTCAAAAAAAAGGGCCTGGTTCCATAAAAGGCGTGCGATCTCAAAAAAGGTGTTCCGGGAGTGCAATGGTTTTTGAAGATCCTTTAAAACTGCGTTCAGGCACTCTTCCCTGTTGCGGATATAGGCATGAATTTCAAAGGACGGTGTTTTGTCGGGAAAAAGTGATTCTACTGTGGATAAAAATAGAGTGGTGTCCTTTTGCCTGATGCTTGCGACAAGGGCATGGCCAATGGTGTTTCTGACATCCCGGTGCCGCCTTTTTTCAAAAGGATCAAATTTCATACGACAATTTCCCAGCAGCGGTGGATCTGTTTCCGTTTGTTAATGTAATCTTCCGGGATTGTTGTGTGGGTGATTTCAACAATATTAGTGGCCGACAATTGATGGGTCTTCAGGTCAAAATTCTGGTGGTTTGTTGAGAAAAATACCGTGGCTGAGGGTTTCATGCGTTCAAACACGGCATTGAGCATGCCCGGATGCTCTTTCGCAATATCAAAGTGGCTGCCGGTCCTGCGCGTGGTGGAATAGGAGGGCGGGTCCACTACGGCCAGGTCAAAATCGTTATGTTCCGATCCGGCATGGGATAGAAAATCCAGGGTGTCTTTTTGAATCAGGACATGGTCCGGACTGAAAAGATGGTTGAGTTCAAGGTTTTCTTTGACCCACTGAATGGCGGTTTCCGACCGGTCCACGGACACGGTTTTCAAAGCGCCCCCTTTGGCCGCATAACAGGTAAAAGAGCCGGTGTAGCAGTAGAGGTTTAGAAATTTTTTGCCTTTGCAGCGCTCCTTGATCATCTGCCGGGTATTCCTGTGATCTGAAAAAAGTCCTGTGTCCACATAATCCGTGGGGTTGATGAAAAATTTTAAGTCTCTTTCCGCCATGGCAATCTTCTTGTTCTCATGATTGATACGTTTGTATCGGGTGCCCTCTTTGATACCGGCCCGCCGGATTTTCAGGTGCAGTTTGTTTTCAGGCACATCAAGCGCCTGGGCAACGGCGCGGCCCATTATTGGCAGCCAGTCAGGGGTGGATTGTTTGCGGCTGTATTCTCCCACCACCAGGTGGCCGGCGTACCAGTCCACCACAGCTCTTATTTCCGGGATGTCCCAGTCATATAGTCTGAAGATCTCCAGGTTCTGTTTGGCATAGCGTTTGCGCAGATGCTTATATTTTTTTTAACCTTATTGGCCAGCATCCTCGCCTGGTTGTCATTTTTTTTTCTATGGCTTTTTTATCCATGCGCAGTGTCACTTAAATTGTCGTTTCAATATTACCAAGATGCCGGAAGGTCTCTGCTTTATGGCATCAACAGCCGTATCATTACACCATTTGTTTATGCTTGGCAAATCGGCTGGATTGTCTTGACATCCGGCAGCCCGGATACTAAAAAAGGCAGAAAGTTTTGAAATTCAATGAGAACCCCGAATAAAGGTGATCATAACCTTATAATATCAGGAGTTTTATAAGATGCTTAAAGATGGAGAAAAAGGGGTCATCCGGCAAAAGGGAAAAGAAGATGCCACCTATGCCATTGCCCCGCACATCCCCTGCGGCATAGTGACGCCGGAGCAGTTGAGAAATCTGGCAGATGTGGCACAAAAATATGATGTATCTGCCTTGAAAATTACCAGTGCCGCACGGGTGGCCATCATCGGGCTTGATGAAAACCAGGTGGACGATGCCTGGCAGGACCTGGGCATGGATCCCGGACATGCAACCGGACTGTGCGTTCGAAGTATCAAGGTCTGTCCCGGGACAACCTATTGCCGCCTGGGCCAGCAGGACAGCCTTGATATGGGTACAAAACTGGATGAGATCTATCACGGGATGGTGCTGCCCAGTAAAATGAAAATGGGGGTGAGCGGGTGCAAGATCCAGTGTGCGGAGAACTGTATCAAGGATATCTCCCTTTACGGGACAAAGGATGGCTGGACCGTGATGGTCGGTGGTAACGGATCTGCCCGGCCCCGATTAGCGGATCTGCTGGTTGAAAACCTTTCTTCTGATGCAGCCCTTAAAATGGTGGCCGATGTGGTGGCATACTATAAAAAATATTCAAAGCGGGAACGCATGGGCAGAATGGTGGAGCGCATCGGGCTTGATGTTATTAAATCCGATTTAAAAATCGATTGACAATAAGAACTGCCCATTGTTTATTGAGGCAATACTTTTTAATCTGTAAGTCCTTGTAATTAATAATATGATTGTTTTGTCTGGCGAAGAGCACGGGTAAACAAAATTTTGTAAATTAAAGTGAAGGGGAGACACCATTGACCAGTCAATACGGTATTGCAACAAAAATCAGCACTCTTGTACTGGCCGCCATTTTATCCACACTGTTGTTTGCGTTTTTAAGTTTCTATTTTTCTTTGTCGGACATGAAGCAGACCAACCATGATGAAATTCATAATATTATTTTTGAGGAGAGAAAAAACAAGCTGGTTGAACTGACCGATAATGGCTCCGCAGTGCTTGAAACCACCAATTTTCATAACTCAGCCACCAAGGCAATCCGTGCCATGCGGTTCGGCCGGGAAAATAAAAATTATTTTTTTATAATTGACCAGCAGGGACGGTTTGTGGTCCATCCGGAAAAGCCGGAACTGGAAGGTGTCAGCCAGATGAGCCTTGAATCCAGAGATGGGGTGTTCCTGATTAAAGAGATGATCGAACGTTCTAAAAAGGAGCAGCAGGGATTTATTACCTACCAGTGGGAAAAACCCCATCAGGAAGGGGTCTATGGGCAAAAGCTGACCTATTTTAAGTATATCCCCAAATGGGACTGGATTATCGGTACCGGAATCTACAACGATGACATCAAGGATATTGCCCAAGAGAAAGAAGCGCTTCTGGTTGAAAAATTTACGCACGGCCTGACAATTCTTGCAATCGTGATTCTCTCTTTTTCCATCGTTTTTATCCTCTTGTCCATCTGGGTCACCCGCAAAATTTTAAAACCTGTAAAAAAGGTGGCGGAATTTGCAAAAGAGATTGGTTCGGGCAATTTTACCGCAACCCTGGATTATCAAAGCAATGATGAAGTGGGGATGATGGCCGAATCCATGCGCAAGGCAGCAACGGATCTGGGCAGTTTAATCAGAACACTGGTCGTAACCTCTTCAACCATGGCGGAGTCGGCATCCCACCTTCTGGGGATCGCCTATGATCTGAAAGATTCTTCCAAGGAGATGGAAAGCAACTCCCAAAGCGCCACCTTTGAGACGGAAAAAATATCCAACCACATGAGAAATATCCTGACAGCCACCCGGAAAATCAATACCCAGTTGGAAGGTATTGCCAGCTTTACCGACACGGTTTCCAATAATACGGCAACGGTTGGTGAGCGGATCGGATCGGTTTCGAAATCCACCACATCCGCGGCCTGCGCCATTGAGCAGATGTATGCTTCATTTAATGAGACCGCCCAGAATTCGAGCAAAGGGGCCAGTGTAACCCAGCAGGCATCCCGGCAGGCAGCGGAAACGTCCGAAATCATGGGGCAGTTGGGGGATGCGGCAAAAGAGATTGGGGAGATCATCGAGATCATCCAGACCATCGCTTCTCAGACCCATCTGTTGTCATTGAATGCTGCCATTGAAGCAGCCGGTGCAGGGGAGGCAGGCAAAGGATTCTTTGTGGTGGCCAACGAGGTCAAGGAACTGGCCAACCAGACCGAAACCAGTGCCAACGTTATCCGTACCAAGATTTTAGGGATGCAGGAGTATACCCAGAAGGCGGTACAGGTGATAGAGCAGGTGGTTACCGTTATTGCCGATATTGATGAAATCATGTTTGCCATTGCCTCTTCGGTGGAAGAACAGACCACGGTGACCAATGACATTTCTTCTAATATCAGTGTGACGGCTGAGAATGCAAAAGAACTCAATGACAAGGCCAAAGACAATATTGTGGCGGTAAAAGAGGTGGCCGGAAACATTGATATGACTTCCGATGAATCGGAAATGATTCAAAAAGACGTAAAAAATACTACTACGGGTATCGAGGGTGTGCTAAATTATGTGAGCAGGGCGAACGATTCGGTCAAGGCCTCAGCCGAAGGGATTGATGAAATCCAGACCCGGGCGGATGAGCTTGCCGGAATGGCAAAAGATTTAAAACAGGCGATCCAGGTATTTAAGGTGTAATCCCTTTATTGGGCAAAGACCCTCCCTTATATCGCCTGCCGGGAGGAACAATGGACAGGCGGTCATTTCTTAAACAGGTTTCTTTGTATACGGCCGGCGTATGTCTTACACCGCCGGTGTTTCGCATTATTCCAAAAGCGGTTGAGGCGTCTGTGACCTCACCGGATATTATGGTGGCAAAAGGAAAGGATTATCCTGCCATGGTAGACCGGGTTTTGGAGTCCATGGGCGGTATCAAAGCCTTTGTGAAATCTTCCGACACTGTGGTCATCAAACCCAACATCGGCTGGGACAGAACTGTTGAGCAGGCGGCCAATACCCATCCCGATATTGTGTCACAGATGGCCAGGCATTGTCTTGACGCCGGTGCATCAAAAGTGTTGATATTTGACCGGACCTGCAATGAGGAAAGGCGCTGCTATACTAACAGCGGTATCCGTTCAGCAGTGAAACAGATCAAAGATAAACGGGTACGCCTGGCGTATATGGATGACCGTAAGTTTGTTCCGGTCACCATTGAGAGCGGAAAGGCTCTCAATAAATGGTCTTTTTATAAAGATGCCCTTGAGGCGGATGTCTATTTTAATGTGCCGGTGGCAAAGCATCACAGCCTGTCGGGCTTAAGCCTGGGATTGAAAAATGTCATGGGTGTGATTGGTGGCTGGCGCGGCCGACTGCACCTTAATCTGGCTGAAAAGCTGGCAGATCTGAATGCCGTCATCACACCGGCGGTAACAATAGTGGATGCCACCCGGGTGATTGTGAGAAACGGCCCCCAGGGTGGGGATCTTTCTGATGTAAGGGTGCTGGACACCATGGCCGCCTCAACAGACCCTGTGGCCATTGACGCATTTGCCACAACACTTTTCGGGATAGCGCCGGATAAAATTAAATCAACGGTTGCCGCCTATGAAAGAGGCATGGGGCAGATGGATCTTGATCAATGCCGAATACACCACCTGACGGTCTGACACAATGATCAAGCCGTGGCTGAAAAAACTGAGACAGGCAAGCCAGCTTACCTGTCTTTTCATATTCCTTGTACTGTTCCGGTTAACTGATTATTCCGGCAGCGACATTATCCCCTATGCTGTTAATATCCTGTTTCGACTGGACCCTCTGGTCATGGCCGCCGTTGTCCTGGCCAAAAAAGCCTTTGTGGTTGTTTTGTGGCCGTCTTTTATCATCATTGCACTGACCCTGGTGTTCGGCCGGGTGTTCTGCGCCTGGATCTGCCCCTTGGGGACCCTGATCGATATTGCAGGCCGGTGCGTTCCTGAGCCTGTCCGCCGTATCCGGATGGGATATATGAAGTATGTCCTTCTGGTCGTGGTGCTGCTGTCCGCTTTTTTAAATGCCCAGGTCCTTGGCTTTTTCGACCCGTTTTCCCTGCTGGTCAGAAGTATGGTGTTCAGTATAGATCCCGGTTTCAGGTATATCATGTCTCTGGGTTTTGATTCGGTCTATGCCGTGGGCCCGGCATGGCTGTCCAATATGACCGAAGTCGTATATGGTGGTTTAAAGATTTTTATTTTACCGTATAAGCAAAGTTTTTTTTATCTGTCTTTTTTTTCATTTGTGCTGCTGGCCTCCATTTTTTTGCTGGAAAGGTTGGGGAAACGGTTCTGGTGCCGGAACCTGTGTCCTCTGGGAGGCCTTCTGGCACTGATTTCAAAACTGGCGATATTCAAGCGAAAACCCCTTAAACTTTGTAGCCATTGCGGTGACTGTGCCTCAGGCTGCCGAATGGATGTGTTTGATTCACAAAACAGGTTCGCCTTTGAAGAGTGCACTCTGTGCATGGACTGTCTTGAATTTTGTCCGGACCGGATTACCACATTTACATTTACCCGGCCGTTTCGTCAGAAAACAGCCATTGATTTAAGCCGCCGTCAGCTTCTGGCAGCAGGGGTGACAGGACTTGCGTTGCCGGCAATGATGAACACCAATGCCCTGTCCCAACAGGGGCCGCAGGATCTGATCCGACCGCCCGGTTCCCTTCCGGAAATTGAGTTCTCAGCTGCCTGTGTCAGATGCGGGGAGTGCATGAAAGTCTGCATCAACAACGCCCTGCAGCCGCTGGTATTTGAAAAGGGTATCGAAGGGATGTTCACACCCAAACTGGTACCGCGGCTGGGGTATTGCGAGTTTAATTGTACCCTCTGTTCACAGGTCTGTCCCACCGGCGCGATTGAAAAACTGGATCAGCGCTCAAAGCATGCCTTTGTGATGGGAGAGGCCATATTTGACAAGGATAAATGTCTTGTATATGGATACAAAAAAGAGTGTATTGTGTGCGAGGAACATTGTCCCACACACGATAAGGCCATTAAATTTGAAAAGACAATTGCCCTTGATTCCAATGGGAAAAGTATTACCTTGCAAAAACCCTATGTGGTTCCAAAACTGTGCATCGGCTGCGGTATCTGCGAATATATTTGCCCGGTTCAGGGTGAGGCCGCCATCAGGGTGATTGGTAAAAATAATCGAAAAACAGAGGGGATCTATTGAATATTTTAGTGATTGCGGCTCACGGAAGCCGGAAAAATGAGAGCAACCAGGAGGTCATTGCCCTGGCCCAAACCCTGGCCCCAAAGGTAAATGGATATTTTGACCGGGTGGAACCGGCTTTTCTGCAATTTGCACAGCCCCTGCTGGAAACAACGCTTGAGACCCTGGCATCTGAAGATCCAGAGCGGATTGTTGTCTTCCCGTTTTTTATCGGCAGCGGCAGCCACATCAAAAAAGATATTCCATCCCTGGTGGACGGGACCCAAAAAAAATATCCCCATATCCTATTTGACATTACACGCCATCTGGGAAAAATTGAGGCGATTTCAGATATCATTGCAAAAGAAGTGATGCCTTAAAAGAACAGGTATAAATATGAAAAAAGCGGTTGTTATTAAAACAGGGGATACGTTTCCTATAATTTCATCTGAACTGGATGATTTTGAAGACTGGATCATCACAGGGCTGGGGCTTGATCCTGAGGCTATAAAAGTAACAGATGTGGCAAAGGACCAGGGCCTGCCTGACCCTGAAAGTATCAGCGGGGCGGTTATCGCAGGATCCCATGCCATGGTCACCCAGGACCTTGACTGGAGCCTTGCCATTGAGAGATGGCTGCCAAAACTGGTTGGCAGATCCATTCCAGTACTTGGCATCTGCTATGGGCATCAGCTGCTGGCAAGGGCCATGGGCGGTACGGTAGATTTTCATCCGAAAGGGTTGGAAATCGGCACAAAGCAGATCAGGTGTAACACGGATCTGTCTTCGGACCCGTTGTTCACAGGACTGCCGGACAGCTTTAAGGTGCATGTCTGCCATTCCCAGACCGTTGTAACACTGCCTGAAAACAGCCTTCACATTGCCGGAAATGATTTTGAGCCCCACCATGCGTTCCGGATTGGGGCCAGTGCCTGGGGAGTTCAGTTCCACCCGGAGTATGACCAGACCATTATGCGGGCGTATGCAAATGCCATGGCCAAGGATATTGAATCCTCCGGCCAGAGTTTGCAGGATGTCCTGGCGGCGGTTGAAGCCACCCCTGTTGCCGAAAAAATTCTTCAACGGTTCGGCCGGTTGGTCATAAATGCAATGGATAATGAATAATTCCCAGAAGCAGGTGACGCTCTATAAACGGTTTTTCATTAATTACCCATTTTTAATTTTAAATTACACTGTCATCGGTTCAGCGACCAGTCGTAGTGCAGGTAGTCTATTTTGATGTCATGGCCTGCCGCCTGGATGGCTGTCTTTAACGGGGCGTTAGAATACTGTAGTACAAACCAGAGGGGCCTGCCTGAAAAGTCTTCCTTGAACCACTTGAAAATTTTACTTACATACAGGGTGTTGTCTTTGACATAATTGTTTTTCGTGTCATTGATAAACAGGCGGGTCTGGTCCTCGAGCTGGGTTTCAAGCAGGTCAGTTTCATAGGGCTCGTTTCGCAGGGGCGGGCAGCTTTTGGAGGCACAGTTGATGGCGAAATGAACCCGTGGATCTTTGAACCAGGGCCGCAGAATTTTATGTTCAATATCATCCAGGGTAACGACCCGCTTGCCTAAGGGAATGAACTTTTTTTGCCATGGATTGGAAAAAAAGGAACCGATTTCCTTTATGGAGTTGATGTCTGGATATTTTGTCAGGATCAGCTTGATGGTAAAGGCGTTATAGGCATTGATATAAAAAGCAAACTGTCCTGTTTTTGAAAGGGCTTTGATATCTGTCCGGCTTAAGACGGCAAGATAGGCATCCAGCTGTTTTTCATCCTTTTTAAAACCGCTGTAGTCCACCCGGGCATTGACAACATGCTTTTCCAGCAGGTCCGCCCAGATCGCGTTGTCAACACCGGGTTGTGCTGTTGAATGTGTCATTGGGAGAATCAGTAAAAGACAGATCAGGGTTATTATGGGGGTAAGCTGTTTCATCGGTTCTCCTTTTAGAGGCCCTAAAGTTTTAAAACGGTTCTGTAGAAATAATTATGGCCATTATTTAATTAAAATCAATCCTGTGATATCTTTTCGGATATGAAAATTTTACACATTATCAGCCAGTCCCCGGATTTTACAGGCAGTGGGAAGTTTATCCAGGAGATAATCCGGCAGAGTAAAATTACGGGTCATGAAAATTATCTGGTGGCCGGGGCACAGGCCGATTTTGAGATGCCACCGTCACTGATAGAAAAGCAGCATTCTCTTTTTGTCCGGTTTGACGGCGTTGATCTTGATTTTCCCATCCCCGGGATGAGTGACATCATGCCCTATAAAAGCTCTGTTTTTTCAAAACTTACGGCCGGACAATTGGATGTGTATCAGGAACTGTTTGAAAAGAAAATCAAGCAGGCGATAGATCAGTTCAAACCCGATATTCTTCACACACACCACTTGTGGCTGGTGTCGGCAATTGCCCGAAAAGCAGCCAAAGATATCCCCATGGTGACGACCTGTCACGGGACCTGCCTGCGGCAGCACCACCTTTGTCTGGAAATCAGCGATTGTATAAAACAGGATCTGTCCGAAATTGACCGTGTGATTGCATTGAGCCGGGATCAAAAAGTCAGGATTCAGCAGACCCTGAATATACCCGGTGACAGGATTTCAATTATCAGCGGCGGGTATAATAAAGACTGCTTTTTCCCGGGAGAAAAATCGTTTAATGGCGTTGTTCAAATTTTGTATGCCGGGAAACTGAGCACCCCCAAAGGGGTCCCCTGGCTGCTGAAAAGTCTGGGAAAAATTAAACAGATGCCCTTTTTGCTTCATCTGGCGGGCAATGCCGGGCAGGCACAAAAAGATCATTGCCTGTCTCTGGCCCGAAAACTGGGATCAAAGGCGGTATATCACGGTCCCTTAAGCCATGATGATCTGGGGGATTTAATGCGCAAATCGCACATCTTTGTTCTTCCCTCTTTTTATGAGGGGCTGCCTCTTGTGCTGATGGAGGCGCTGGCATGCGGGTGCAGGATTGTTACCACAGCCCTTCCCGGTGTACATGAGATATTTGCGATCCCCCATCCGGATATGGTTACCCTGGTGGATCTGCCTGAACTGGAGACCATTGACGCGCCCTATAAAAAAGACGAAAAAATGATGGAAAGGCAGTTTTCCGATATTCTGGCCCGGTCCATAACATCTGTCATAAAAAATCCTGTGCCGGATATGGACTATGTCCGGTCAGCATCAGTCGGGTTCACCTGGGATAAGATTTTTTCAAATATTGATTCGGTATACAGGGAACTTGTATAAAAAAATAAGAGATTTATAGATGAACGGCAATGGCCGCAATGTCGTCATGGCATTTAAACCGGGGGTAGACCCTGATATCCGGGTCCCGGGCTTCAATACTGCGGATATGATCTTTCAGGCCCTCAAGTCCCAGTTCTTTATAAAGCTGAACCAGCGTGTGAAACTCTTTTTTAGGCCTGGGTGTCGGTTGCGGCAGGCACAGACCGTCTGTGAACATCAGCACGGTTTTAACATCTGACAGATCCCGGGTGCTGCCCAGGGTGAAATCCATGGCCGAAGGATCACCGTTAAAAACCCCGTATGATTTGTTCATGCCAGCCCTGACGCGCTTAAGCTGCTCTTTAAATTCAGAATTGATTTTAAAATTATTTTTTTTAAGCAGCGTGAGGGTATCATAATCATGGTCCTGTCTTTGTGCTAAAACTTTGAAAGATCCGTCCTTATGGATAAGAATGATTTGGGCATCCCCTGTCTGCAACCACTCCAAATGGTGATCTTTTATCCTGACAACTGCGGCGCTGGTGCTCCATAATTGGTGGCGCTGGCTCAAATTAAGATTTGTGTGGATCATCCGGGTGTGGATGGCCTGGTTGGCACGGATCCCTAACCGGTGAAGGGGGAAGTGGTTTTTGGCAAATTCATCCCGTGCGGTTGTTGCCGCAATCAAGCCACCTGTCTCCCCATTTTCAAGATTTTGTTCTTCAAGACTTGAGGCACCGTCAAAGACCCCGAACAGGTTCTTTTCAATAACCAGGCAGTCTTCATTCAGCCTGCCGCTGCCTTTATCAAGAAGGTGTTCTATTTTTTGTGCTAATTCAACGTTCATAATAGATGCAAGTATAGGCAGACCGGGAAAGTTGTCAAAATGATAATATCGATAGGATTGTAAGGGTGAATAGAAAATTTCTATAGCAAATCGTAGAAACAGGTTCCGATACACGGATATGGTTTTCTATCACTCAAATTTTAAAGCCCGTTGAGTGACAATCGATTTGCCTTTGGGTGATTCTTTTTTATATGTTTTTTAGGAACATCTTTTTGAGAATCACCATATACATCTGAAAAAATGACTGATTTCACCCTTGTTACAGGTCTATTAAACCTTATATCCGGCCAATCCCGGCAAAGACGTCAAGACCGCCGTGAAATATAGGCTGCAGGGCAAGCTTTATCCCCAGATCGGTATAGGTTTTGCGGTCCGGCAGGATGATACCGACACGCCAGCCTTTGAAATCCATGGCCAGCTTTTTGCCGATTTCTCGGTAAAATGAATGGGTCTGCTTTTGTTTACCCAGCCGTTTTCCATAGGGGGGATTGAGCATTATGACCCCTTTGCGATTCCCGGCCACCATGTCAGGAGACATGGCAAAGAAATCTGTTTTTTCAAGATGGATGGCAGAGGAGATCTCCGGCATGGAAAAATTGTCTGCACTGGCCTTAATGGCTTTTTTGTCAATGTCCGAGGCAAATATCAACGGGTTGTCTGGTGTTGTAAATTGTGCTTGAGCCTTTTTTTTCAACCAGGTAAATGTTTTATTGCTGAATCCGGGCCAGGACTCAAAGGCAAAGGATCTGAAGAACCCGGGGGGATGTTCATCTGTATCATGGCCCCTTCAAGGCTGAAGGTGCCGCACCCGCACATGGGGTCCATCAGAATATCGCCGGGCGTAAAGCCGGCCCAGCCAAGCATGGCAAAGGCCAATGTCTCCCTCAGCGGCGCAGATGTCACGGATGTTTTAATGCCCCGTTTGAATAATAGATCCCCCGAGGTGTCAAGGGAAACGTGAAAAAGGTCGTGGTCTGCCCGGATATAAATTGTCTGGCCTGAGTTGTGTGTCTCATCGTTTTCGGTTTCATCCGGGCTTAAATATTTTGTTATCGTGGCCACAGCCCTCTGGGCCAGCGCATCTGAGTGGTAGAGGGCCGATTTTTTCGTGTGCACCTTAATGTTGGGAATCCCTTTTGGGGGCAGATAAAGATCCCATTCAACAGCTGCCATTTTTTTCTCAAATTGACTGAAATGCGTTGCCTTGAACTGCCCGATTCGCATGAGAATCCTGGATGGGATGCCCAAAGAAAGATTGAGCGCCATACAGGTGTCGGGTTTGCACAAAAGATCAATTCCCCCGGCTGTAACAGCTGTTTTCTCCGGATCAAGCCCCAAATGGGTGATCTCATTATAACAGGCCTGTGTCAGGCCGGGCGGGCAGACGGCAAAAAACGGGTGCTCCCTTGCCGTCACCCGTCTTTTTATACGTTTTTCAAAAGCATTTAATTTCATTTTGACAGTTTTTCAAAAGCACATTGAATTAATCGTTGCGTGGTCTCCCAGGAGATACACTCATCTGTAATAGATACGCCATATTTTAAACTATTGCAATCTTTGGAACAGGGTTGATTCCCTTCGAACAGGTGGCTTTCCAGCATAAGGCCGACAATGTTTGTGTTGCCCTCAATCCGTTGGTCCAGAGCACTTTTGAACACAAAGGACTGCCCTTTGAATTTCTGGCCGGAATTATCATGGGAACAGTCGATCATCACGCTGTTCATAAGATTTTTGGTGTTTAGTTTGTCCGTCACTCTGGCAATGGATAGAGGATCATAATTCGGGGTGGGGCCACCGCGCAGCACAATATGGCCAAAGGGATTCCCCTTGGTGGATACCATGGCAGCCAGGCCATTGGGATCAATTCCTAGAAAATGCTGGGGAGCGCCGGCAGCGGTCATGGCATTGATGGCCGAATCCAGGCTGCCGTCAGTTGAGTTTTTAAAACCCACGGGCATGGACAGGCCGCTTGCCATCTCCCGGTGGGTCTGTGATTCCGTTGTTCTGGCACCGATGGCCACCCAGGTTAACAGTCCGGCAATATACTGGGGGGTAATAGGGTCTAAAAGCTCCGTGGCTGTGGGGACGCCCATGCGGTTGATGTCGATAAGAAGCGATCTGGCCTTTCTTAGGCCCGCATTAATATCAAATGTGGAATCAAGAAAGGGGTCGTTGATCATTCCTTTCCAGCCGACAGTGGTTCTGGGTTTTTCAAAATAGACCCGCATCACAAGGTTGATTTTGTCTTTTACGTCATTGCGCAGTTCCTGCATCTTTTTGGCGAACTCCATGGCACTGTCGGTGTCATGGATGGAACAGGGGCCTGCAATGACCAGAAGCCTGTCATCGGTTTTGTTCAAAATGTTTTCCACATCTTTACGTCCGTTTACCACTGTTTCTACGGCATCTTCCGTAAAGGGGATCTCATGTTTGATGGCCTGGGGGGTAATCAGGGGGCTGAATGCCTCAATGTTAACATCATAGGTCTGTTTCATGGTACTTTCCTTTTTTTGCAGGAAGCACTTGAAAACCTGCGGATGCTTAAAAAACAAAAAAGCCGCAGGCTCTGGCTGCCTGCGGCTCTTTTGTTAAAATTGTAACGTTATCGCCATACAGACAGACCGGTATAAAAATAATACCCAAAATAATAATAATTGTCTGTTACGCAATAAGTCATCTGTTTTTCCTTTTGAAGATCAGATAAATCATATTCATTTAATCAAGTCAAGCTAATTTGTTGAATTGACAAATGGCTGATACGGTATTGTCCCTTTGCAAAGCAAACAAAAGGCACTGTGTCTCAATGTTAACGTGATATAGAGTATTGATAAAACCGGGTGTCCACCGTCATGACGGGAAAAGCAGCAGGTAATCTTTGTTTTTCGATTTCAGTAAATCCGTTCTTCTCATAAAACCTGTGTGCGGCCAGGAATTTGACAGTGGTTCCCAGGAAAATATCGGATATGTTTTTAAGATGGGCCCACTTAAGAAGAGATTCTAAAAGCAGGCCGGCGGTGCCGTGGGAAGATCCCCGAAAGTCCTGGTGGACAAACATTTTTCTTAGCGCAGCCTGGTTATCACCGATATCAAGGAGGCTGATGCTGCCGATGACTTTTTTGCCATGCATGGCCAGCCAGAAATTACCGTTTCCTTTTTGATAGAATCCCGGGATATCCTTTAAATCCGGCTGGTCATCAGCGGTGATGTTGATGTTGAATTCATCCTGCTGGATAGAGACGATCAGTTTGATAATGTCATCGGCATGGTTGACAGTAAAGGGGGCAACACAAATGGCCTGGTGTGAATTTGTCACTGCTGGGTTCCTGTGGTTAAGAATTTTGTGAAATTTTTTATGTCAATTGGGATGATAAAAACAGTGCCATGACGTGTCAAGTCTTTGTTTTGTATGTATATGTAAGATTGTATCAAAATCTTTAATGAGAGTGGCAAGTTAGATTGGTTCTGTTGTCGATATCACTATACACAAAATGTCAGCCCTGGGGAGAATTGTGTTGTGAAATATCCGGACTAAACGATGTTTATTTTTTGAATCGTTTTTTATTTATTCTTGACATCACACCAGCGAAAAAATAAGTAAAAAAGCAGGCGGCTGAATGCATTTGAACACAGAGTGTGAAACTTTCGGGTGTTTGGGTGCTTATGGCATGTTAAGGATCGGCTCCAAAATTACGTGATCTTTAATTTTCAAAATATCCAGTCTTTTAAGGGTTTTTGGAAACGATTTAGATCAAGTTATTTTGTAACGATTCCTAAGAGAATTATCCGGGATAAGGATCTTGTTTTATGGATATGAAACGAAATTACTATGAAGATGTCCAGCTGTTTTCGTCTGGTGTGGTTGTCTTCTGGTTCGCTGCGTTGATCGCTCTTCTCTATCTTCTTCCCCAGTTTGCCAGCAATTACTATATTTATGTGGCCAACTATATTGCCATCAATATCATCGTGGCTGCCGGGTTGAATCTGCTGGTGGGCTATACCGGTCAGATATCTCTTGGCCATGCCGGTTTCTTTGCCATTGGTGCCTATGGTACGGTTGTTTTGATGACCAAGGCGGGGTTTCCATTTCTTTTGGCCCTGCCGTGTTCAGCACTGGTCGCGGCCGGGTTCGGTTTTTTACTGGGGTTGCCGGCCTTGCGGCTGGAGGGCCCGTATCTGGCCATTGCCACGCTGGGTTTCGGGCTGACCATCACCAAGGTGATTGGCCGGATAGAAATATTCGGAGGCCGGGAAGGGCTGCATGCTCCGGATATTGTGATCGCCTCCTTTGTTATAGATACGGACACCGAATTTTATTATCTTTTGATCACCTTGACCATCCTGCTTCTTGTATTGATGCGCAACCTTATTAAAACCCGTGTGGGCAGAGCCTTTATTGCCATCCGGGACGCCGATATCGCCGCCCAGACCATGGGGGTGAATATTGTGTATTATAAAACGCTTGCCTTTGCCATCAGCGCTTTTTATGCCGGTCTTGCCGGGGGGCTGTATGCGTTTGTTCTCAAATTTATCGAACCTGAAATATTCACACTGATGATGTCGATCCTGTTTCTGGCCATGATTGTGGTGGGGGGCTTAGGTTCCATGATGGGGTCCATCACAGGCGCGGCTCTTTTATGCTGGCTGGATTTGAAACTGCGAAATATCCTTGATCTGCCCTATATCGGACAATGGCTGGAGCAATTGTCAAATCAGTGGTTTTCCATCACGGGTGTTTCCAATATACAATATATTGTTTTTGGCAGTATCATGATTGCCATTATGCTGTTTGAACCTTTAGGGCTCTACGGAATCTGGATCAGGACAAAGAAATACTGGCGGACCTGGCCTTTTTAACGGCAGGTAAATAAAAGAACATGGGAGAGACAGCTTGATTGATTTTCTTCAAATGATTGTCAGCGGCATCGCAGTGGGAAGCTCTTACGCATTGATGGGCCTTGCAATGGTCATCATTTACAAGACCAGTGAGGTCCCGAATTTTGCCCAGGGGGAGATGGCCCTGATCACCTCTTTTTTCGCCATGATGCTGATGACCTCATTCGGGATCAATGTCTATTTTGCATTTTTGATGGCACTGGTATTTGCCGCTATCCTGGGGTGTATCCTGGAATTTGCCATATTGCGGAGGGCCAAAGAACCCAATGTGCTGGGAATGATCGTTATCACCATTGGCATTGAGATGGTCTTGCTGGGATTTGTCTCCTGGAAATTCGGGGCGGAACAGAAAACCATGCCCTTTCCGTTAGGGCCCTATGACAGTTTTATTGTCGGGGATATTTTTATTACCAAACTGGAGGTCTTAACACTGGTAACGGCACTGATTCTGATGGTTCTGCTGTTTTTGTTTTTCAGGTTTTCAAAGCTGGGTCTTGCCATGAAGGCCACGCAGCAAAACAGTATGGCCGCACAGATTGTCGGGGTGCGGACCAACCGTGTCATGATGCTGACATGGGGGATGTCCTCCATGGTGGGGGCGGTGGCCGGATTGTTGATTTCACCCACCATCATGCACCCTTTTATGATGTGGGATCCCATGCTTAAAGGATTTGCCGCAGCTGTCATGGGGGGGATGACCTCTCTGCCCGGGGCGGTGATTGCCGCCTATATTCTGGGAATCATAGAAAACCTGTTTGGGGGGTATGTATCTATCGAATTTAAAACCGTGGTGGCATTTGTCATCATTGTTCTGGTGCTGTGCATTAAACCCAGCGGCCTTTTTGCCAGGCACTACGTGAAAAAAGTATAACAATAGCAAGGATGGAAGACGTATAACAAAGACCGTTTAAAAGGAGGAGATCATGAAAAAAAGTTTAATGTTGCTTGTTTCTATTTCCCTGGTGGTTTTTATGGGATTTGTGGCCCCGGTGTCCGCAGAGGAAGGTGTCACAGATACGGAAATTCATATAGGCCAGTGGGGGCCACAGACTGGCCCTGCCGCGGCATGGGGTTCTGTTGCCAGAGGGACTGGCGCCTATTTTAAATGGATCAATGCCAATGGCGGTATTAACGGCAGAAAAATTGTTTATCACATGTTTGATGACGGGTATAATCCGGCCAAAACAAAGGCCGGTGTAAAGGAACTCCAGGAAGGAACCGGAATCTTTGCCTGGGCATGTGGTGTGGGATCTTCTCCGGGACTGGCAGTCAAGGATTATCTGCATGAAAAGAATATTTTCTTGGTGGGGCCTGCTGCGGGATCTACACATTGGGTGACACCACCCCAGAAAAATTTGTTCGCTGTTTATCCGCTGTATGAAGGGGAGGCCAAATCCCTTGTCTCCTATGCTATTGATAAACTGGGAAAAAAGAAAGTTGCCATTGCTTATCTCAATGATGAGTACGGGAAAAATGGCCTTCGCGGTGCAACCAAGGAACTGGCAAAAAGAGGTATGGATTTTGTGGCCACGATACCGATTGAAAAGGGCGATACTGATTTAAAGCCCCATACCATGAAAGTAAGAAAATCAAAGGCAGATGTCGTACTTCTTTGGGCCACACCGCCAAGTGCGGCACGGATGGTGGGAACGGCAAAAGCCATGAAACTGGATATCCAATTTATGAGTACCAGCACTTGCTCTGATCTGCCTTTGATGATGCATATCACCAAGGGCCTCTGGGAAGGGGTCATCTGTGCTACTATGGGTGAATTACCGGATTCAGATCTTCCTTTGATGAAAACGTACAGGGAAGATGTTTTTGGGAAATATGCCGCAAAAGAAGAAAGATGGGGGCTGTTTTTCTATGCCGGCATCTTTTTTGTCGAGCCTATGGTCGAGGCACTCAAGAACTCCGGTCGTGATCTAACCCGTGATAACTTTATTGCTGAAATGGAAAAGCTCAAAAATTTTAAGGGTGTGGGACCGACAGTGACCTATAAACCATTTGATGCCAATGATATGTATTCTCGACAGGGCGCATCTCAGACCATGCTGGTTAAGTGTCTGGCTGGTGGGAAGGCCGAAAAGCTGACCGATTGGATAGATTATTAGATCCATGGCCTCAGATTTTTTTACTGTAGCAAATTTGTCTATCTCCTTTGGCGGGATAAAGGCATTGCAGAACATAGATTTTTCTATGGAAAAGGGTGAGATTTTTTCTTTGATCGGGCCGAACGGTGCCGGAAAGACCACCCTTTTCAACTGCATTTCCGGTCTGTATCAACCCGATAAAGGCCATATCAGGTTTAAGGGAAATCGTGTTGAAAACAGGAAACCCGACCAGGTTGCCCGGATGGGGATCGCCAGAACCTTTCAGAATATTGAATTGTTTTCCCACATGAATACCATGGAAAATATTATGCTGGGCCGCCATATCCATATGGAGACCGGTCTTTTCAAGGGAATGTTCATGTGGGGGAAAAATTCATCTGCCGGAAAAGAAGAGATCCAACACCGGGAAAAGGTGGAGGAGATTATTAATTTTCTGGAACTTGAGAATGTGAGAAGCACATTTGCAGGAGCACTGCCCTATGGCACCCAGAAACTTATAGAACTGGGAAGGGCTCTTGCCCTTGAACCCCAGCTGCTGCTGCTGGATGAGCCCTGCGCCGGGATGAATGCTGAAGAAAAACAGGATATGATTTTCTGGATCAAGGATATCCAGGATGATCTGGGCATCACGATTTTATTGATTGAACATGACATGAAGATGGTGATGGACATATCGGACCGGGTGCTGGCCATTAATTTCGGTAAAACCATTGCATTCGGCACACCGGAAGAGGTCCAGAACAATCCGGATGTTCTCAAGGCATATATTGGAGAAGAAGACTGACCATGCCCGATCTTTTACAAGTTAAAAATATAGAGACCTATTATGACCTGGTGTACGCCATTCGAGGGGCTTCTTTTTCAGTAGAACAGGGTGCCATTACCTGCATACTGGGGAATAACGGGGCCGGTAAATCCACTGTTTTAAAAACCATCATGGGATTGATTGAGGATCAGCCGGACAAAGGTGAAATCGTGTTTGACAAAACCCCCATTCACCATGTGGATACCGATAAGATTGTCAGGATGGGGATCGCCTATGTGCCTGAAGGCCGGGAGATTTTTGAGGAACTGACTGTCCAAGAACACCTTTTAATGGGGGCCTATACGAGAACGGACAGGGCCGGTGTAAACAACGACATGGAAAAAGTTTTTTCGTTTTTTCCTATATTGAAAAGTAGAATTAACCAGTGGGCAGGGACCCTGTCGGGTGGGGAGCAGCAGATGCTTGCCATCGGAAGGGCACTCATGCTCAAGCCCCGCCTGCTGATACTGGATGAACCTTCCCTGGGACTTTCGCCGCTGCTGGTCAAGGAGATATTCTCCATTATCCAAAAGATTAACCAGGCAGGAACCACGATTCTTTTAGTGGAGCAGAATGCGAAGATGGCATTGTCCATATCATCCCAGGCCCTGATTTTGGAAAACGGCCGGTTTGTGATGAAAGGTAATGCATCCGAATTGATGGAGGATGATGAAGTCAAGGAATTCTACCTGGGTGTAAAGTCTGAAGAATCAGCCAAAGGTTACCAGCGATGGAAAAGGAAAAAAGTATGGCGGTAAGTGAACAACAAGCAGTGTCCAGTACAGTCCCGGGCGTGTTCAGCCATACCGCGTCTGCCAATGCACACCGCGTGGCCCTGCGCACAAAAAAACTGGGGTTGTGGAAGGATATCACCTGGCAGACGTACTATGATACTGCCTGCTATGTCGGGTGTGCGCTCATCTCCATGGGGTTTGAAAAAGGGGATAAGGCCTGCATTATCGGCGATAATAGTGTGGAGTGGGTCTATGCGGACATGGGTATCCAGTGTGCCGGTGGTGTGTCTGTGGGGATTTATGCCACCAATGCCTGGCAGCAGGTTGAGTATGTGATCGATCATAGTGATGCGCTGTTTTTATTTGTTGAAAATGAAGAGCAGCTGGATAAGTATTTGATGTTCAGGCATAAGGTGCCCAACCTTAAGAAGATTATAGTATGGGATACCAAAGGCTTAAACGCATTCAACGATCCCATGGTGATGACCTTTGAGCAGTTGCTGGCGCTGGGGCGAAAGAGGGCAAAAGAAAACAGCGGTATGATTGATAATCGCAGCCGGGATGTGGCAAGCGATGACCTGGCGGTAATTATCTATACGTCAGGCACCACAGGGCCTCCCAAAGGGGCGATGCTCACACACGAGAATGTTACCTGGATGGCGCAGGCAGTCGATAATACCATTCAGATAAAACCGTCGGATAATGTTCTTTCTTTTTTGCCGTTGTGCCATATCTTTGAACGGCTTTTTACCGTGTTTATTCATATCCGGTATGCCTATACGGTCAATTTCGTAGAAAAGCCGGATACGGTCATGCAGAACATGATAGAGGTTTCGCCGACAATCGGCTATGCTGTACCTAGAATCTGGGAAAAATACTACTCCGGTATCATGATCAAAATGGACGATGCCACCTGGTTTAAACGTTTTATATTCAAAACAGCATTAAAAATCGGACAGCAGCGGGCAACCAATATCATGAACAATGATCAACCGAGCGCTGTTCAAAAGATGGTGTGCTTTCTGGCCTGGGTTGTAATTTTCAGGAAACTAAAAGAGAGAATGGGATTTGAGAATATGCGGGTGGCCATCTCCGGGGCAGCCCCTATATCCACAAAAGTATTACACTTTTTTCAATCGATTGGCGTTAATCTGATTGAGGGCTACGGTCAGACCGAAGGGTGTGGCGTGACAACCCTGTCTCCGGAAACAGGAGCCCGGTTCGGGAAGGTCGGCAGGGCTCTTTCGGGGATCGATATCAAAATTGCCGATGACGGTGAAATTCTTGTAAAGTCCCCGGCGGTTTTTAAAGGATATTACAAAGCAGATGATAAAACGGCCCGGACCGTGAAGGACGGGTGGCTGTGTACAGGGGATGTGGGAAATCTGGACACGGACGGATTTTTGCAGATCACGGATCGTAAAAAAGATATTATCGTCACGGCAGGCGGGAAGAATATAACCCCGCAATATATAGAGAATAAACTAAAAGCCAGTATTTATATTAACGATGCCATCGTGATCGGGGATAAACGCAAGTTTTTAAGCTGCCTGATCATGATTGATGAAGACAATGTAATAAAATTTGCCCAGGATAAAAAGATTCAGTTTTCAACCTATAAAGATTTGACGCTAGATACTGACGTGAATACGCTGATATCGGATGAGGTAAATGCGGTGAACAAAACACTGGCGCGTGTGGAGAATGTTCGTAAATTCAAGATCATTCCCAAGCGGCTGTACGAGGAAGATGGTGAAGTTACACCGACCATGAAGATAAAACGCAAGTTTGTCAATGAGGCGTTTAAAGATCTGATCGAGGCCATGTACCAATAAGGGCTGAGACGATATTTTGAAAACCAGACAGGAGTCTTTTTTTTATGGATGACGCAGGTTGTCAAAATCAGGCAATCCCGGGCACAGACATCTTAAATCAGCTGAACATCTTTCAAACTGCCGTTAACCGGTCTTCGGTGGCCACTGCCGTGACGGACTCCAAAGGTCTGCATATATGGCAGAATTTCGCATTTACTGACCTGTTTGGGTATCCCCAGGTGGAACTTGATTCCCACACACATGAAAAACTGTTCACCGACCCCAAAGAATATTTGGTAATGCAAAGTGTCCTTGACAGCAAAGGGCCAATTTCCCGGCTGCTTGATGCAAAAAAGAAGAACGGGCGCTCAATTGATGTGGAGCTGACCATTGAACCGGTCAGGGATGATAGCGGGCACATCTTTTGTTATCTCTGGATTTATGAAGACGTCACCGAACAAAAAAAGACCCGCAAAGAGCTGGCGTTTCAGCGAGAGTATCTGGCAACCCTTCACACCATCTCCTTGGGGATGTTTCGTCGTTTAAAATTAAAAGATCTGCTCAAAGCGATTATGTTGCGGGCATCTAAACTGACACGGATACCCAATGGCTTTTTGTATCAGTATAATACTGAAAATCAGAGTATTGAAGCCCGGGCTGCCTGCGGTCTGTTTGAAAAATATGCCGGATTAACGGTAACACCCGGAGAAGGATTGATCGGCAGGGTTTTTGAGACAGGTGATCCTGTGATTGCCAAGGAGTATCAAAAATGGCCGGATAAAGAGACGGACGGGGTTTTCGCACATATCAGCGCCATCATCTGTATTCCCTTGATTTCCGGTGCAAAAATCAGAGGCGTCATCGGTCTGTTCCATGATACTAAAGGGTTGACGATTGATCAGGACTGTATCAGTGCCGTTGAAGAATTTTCCGCCATTGCCCAGATCGCCATCGATAATGCCAGGTTGTTTGAAAAGCATAAAAAAGAGTTTGAAAAACGGCTTGTTGTGGAAAGCGAAAGAAAAGAGATGGAGTCCAAACTCTACCAGGCGCAACGCCTGGAATCCATAGGGACGCTCGCCGGTGGTATTGCCCATGATTTCAACAATATACTGACCTCTATCATGGGGTTTACCCAGATCGCCATGGGAGGCGTTGAAAAACAGAGTCAAATTGTCACAGATTTAAATGAGATCTATAAAGCAAGCCTTCGGGCAAAAGACCTTGTCCAGCAGATTTTGACCTTTGCAAGACAGTCGGATGGAAATTTAAATGCGGTCAAGGTCAGCATCATTGCAAAAGAGGTGTTGAAATTTGTTCGAGCGTCCATCCCTGTGACCATTAATATCCGCCAGGAAATTGTAACAGACGCCAAGGTAATAGCCAACCCGACCCAGTTGTACCAGATTTTTTTGAATCTCTATACCAATGCAGCCCAGGCAATGGAAAAAGATGGCGGCGAGCTGCGGGTTGACATGACCTGTGAAAAACTGGAAAAAGGGCCGGGACACTTGCCCGCCGGAGAATATATCAGGATATCTATTAGTGATACCGGTATCGGGATTCCCGATGATGTCATCACAAAGATATTTGAACCATATTTTACCACAAAACAGGTGGGTGAAGGAACCGGGCTTGGCCTGTCAGTGGCTTACGGTGCTGTGAAAGCTATGAAAGGCGATATTCGGGTTGACAGCGCCCCGGGCCGGGGCACCACATTTACCATTTTACTGCCGACATCCGGAGAGCCCGAAAAAGAGTATCTTCTGGAAGATGTGCCCGTGACTTTGGGAAACCGGGAGATGATTCTGTTTGTGGATGATGAGCCCACGGTTGCAAAGGTGGCCGAACGAATGCTGGTATTATTAAATTACCGGGTAACCGCGTTGACAGACAGCCTTCAAGCACTCGAACTGTTCCGGTCCAAGCCGGACTCTTTTAAAGCGGTTGTGACGGACTGGACCATGCCCAATTTGACGGGAGATAAACTGGCACTGGAAGTAAAGAAAATTAATCCAGATGTCCCGGTTATTCTATGTACGGGACTTCAAAAGACTATCTCCGCCAAAGATATGCGCAGATACGGCCTGGACCTGTTATGCAAAAAACCATTTACAAAAAATGATTTGGCCTCCGCCCTGGACCATGTCCTGAAAAAGGAACCGCCGGAATCGGATGATCCTTCATCATAAGGGGTTTTAATTCAAAAGCTCTACATCCCGGGTGCTTTCATCAGCTCTCATAGAATATTTCGATTAAAAGAAGTGGTATTTTTAGCAAATTGCAGAAACAGGTTCCGATACATGGATATTATTTTCTATCACTGGTGTTTAATTTTTTAAAAGATGTCTGACAGCCGTAATGATCTCTTTGTTGTCTATGGGTTTGCTGAAGGTCATCTGGGCCCCGAATTTTTTTGCGAAATCAAGGTATAATTGTGGATCGGAAATCCCGCCACCGGATATGGCGATAATTTTTACATCTGTATTTGTCTTTCGAATTTCCCGAATGGTCTCCAATCCTTCCTTTCCGGGCATGATAAGATCTGTGATGATCAGGTCCGGGTGATGCTGTTCAAACAGTGCTAATCCCTGGTCACCGTTTGCCGCCTCAAGTACTGTATATCCGTCTTTTTCAAGTATCTGGCGCAATAATTTGCAGATGGCCAGTTCATCATCAATGATCAGTATGGTTTCCATATTGCTCCTCATCTGTTTCATCTATTGCCGGGGCCTTGAGATTCGTTGCATCATCGGATTGCACTTTGTTCGGATGCGCCTGTGGAAAAATCATTTACGCGAAAAGATGTACCATCCAATAGTTTTCACCAGCGTTCTTGATTTGCAATTGTCCAGTTTTATTATCCAATGATTGGCGACACTGTTAATAGTATAGTATATTATGGAACAAGGCAAATTTATTTTATAATGAACATCGTCAGAAGATTAAGCGATATGGCGAAATATATGTGATTGTCCAGGGGAGGAAATATGGGGTTAAGCAAAGTGGGTATTTTAACCGGCGGGGGAGACTGTTCTGGGTTAAATGCAGTCATCAGGGCCGTTACCCGGTCAGCGGTGATTCAGCACGGGGCTCGGGTGATCGGAATTGAAGGGGGATTTGAGGGGTTAATTTTCGGGAGGACACAAGAGCTATCTATCCGGTCGACCAAGGATATCCTGACACTTGGCGGGACCATCCTGGGCACGACAAACAAGGGGAATCCCTTTGAGTACAGGACACGGGATGAGAAAGGGAATATTCAGGTGCAGGATTATTCAGCCAAGGTTATTCAGACATTCCAGGATCTGAAACTGGACTGCCTGTTTGTTGTCGGAGGTGAGGGGACTCTTGAACTGGGGTATCAATTTTTTAAACGGGGTATCCCAATGATCGGAATTCCCAAGACCATTGATAATGATCTTGAGAAGACCGACTATACATTTGGTTTCCAGACAGCGGTTCAGGTTGCCTGTGATGCCATGGACCGCCTTCATACCACCGGTCGCAGCCATCATCGTGTGATGATACTCGAAGTCATGGGCAGAAACGCCGGCTGGATTGCACTGGAGGCGGGGATCGCCGGTGGGGCGCATATTATCCTCATTCCTGAAATTGAGTATGACATTAGAAACGTGGTTAAAAAAATTCAATTGCGTGCCGATGGCGGTAGCCCTTTCAGCATCGTCATGATTGCCGAAGGGGCAAAAGAGATCGGTAAAGATACTATCAAAGCAGAAGAGGCCGACGGGCGGCTGCAGGGCGTTGAAAAATTGGGAGGTGTCGGGTTCTATCTGGCCAAACAGATTGAAAGTCAGATTGATCTAGAGGTTCGGACAACGGTACTGGGGCATATCCAGCGGGGCGGTTCTCCCAATTCGTTTGATCGGGTATTGGGAACCCGTTTGGGCAGTTTTGCCGTGGATGCGGCGTCAAAAAAACGTTTCGGAACCATGGTGGCGCTCAAAACACCGGACGTGGTGCTGGTGGACCTGAAGACCCTGGCAGGTAAAGTGAGGTGTGTTTCAAAGAATTCTCAGCTTATCCAGTGTGCTGAATCCATCGGGATAAACATGGGACGTAAGGCCATGTAAGTCAGATCAGGCATATATCCGGCAGCGGTGTGCCAGGTTTCATCATTATCAAAGGAATATAAGTGCGCACCGGCTGTTAGTCAGGGCAAACAAAGTCTTTACAGTGATGGCATGATGATTATCTTATATTCCATGTACCAAAGTAAGTCCCTCAAAATGGCGAACGGATTCGCCGGTAAAATAAAAGGAAAAGAAAAATGACCTCACAAAAAACGTGTCCGAAATGCAAAGGCAGAAAGATTATAGTCGGCAATTGTGAATGCAACCCTGAGTGGCGGGCCTCCGATGGTGACGATCACTATGATGATTGCCAGTGTGAACCGGATATCGATTGCCCGCAGTGCCAGGGAACAGGGGTTGTTGAATAAGCAGACCCTGTTGGTTTATTTTTGTTCACTATGATCGAACCAGTCACGGTTCTTTTTACAGAAGCCCACCAGCATCAGCATTACCGGGACTTCAATCAATACCCCCACGACCGTGGCCAGTGCGGCTCCGGAAGAGAGTCCAAACAGCATAACTGCTGTGGCGATCGCCACTTCAAAATGATTGGAGGCACCGATCATGGCAGAAGGCGCAGCATCTTCATAGGACAGCTTTAACAATTTTGCCAGAACAAACCCAAGGGCGAAAATCGCCACGGTCTGGATGAACAGGGGGACTGCAATCCATACAATCGTTAATGGATTGGCAAGGATCACTTCGCCTTTAAAACTGAATAGAAGAACCAGTGTGAGAAGCAGGGCGATGATCGTGATCGGGGTTAATATGTGTAAAAATTTTTCTTTGAACCAGGTTTCTCCCTTTGCCTGGATAATCCATTTTCGCGAGAAAAAACCGGCCAAAAGCGGCAGGGCCACATAAATACCTATGGACAGCAGCAGCGCCTGCCAGGGCACCGGCAACCGCCCCACCCCCAGAAGAAAACCACCCAATAGACCGTACAATACCAGCATGGTCAACGAATTCAGCGCCACCATCACCAGGGTTAAGCCGTCATTGCCACGGGCAAGATATCCCCATACCAGAACCATGGCGGTACACGGCGCAATTCCCAGAAGTATGCATCCGGCCAGATAGCTCCGCCACAGGGGGACCTGCAACATTTTTATGCCGTCATGGAGCACCACCACGCCGGACCCATGGATGGCACCAACATCAAGGTTAAGTCCAAAGGGTATTTTCACAAGGTCAACAGCATCGTTTCCAATAAATCCTTTGAACAGGACTCCCAAAAAGAAAATGGCAATGGCATACATGGTAAAGGGTTTGATGCACCAGTTTAAAAAAAGCGTTAGAAAAACAGGTTTGCCGTTTCTGCCCGCCTTGATGACCGTGGCAAAATCAATTTTTACCATGATGGGATACATCATGAAAAACAGGCACACGGCAATGGGGATAGAGACCACAGGAGCACCGTTAACGGTCAGGGCCATGGCGTCCAGGGTGGTCGCAAAGTTGGGGGCAAGCTTTCCCAGCAGGATACCGCCGGCAATACAAAGCCCCACCCATACGGTGAGATATCGTTCGAAAATGCTGGTCATTTTTCGGTCATCAGTCATTTTAGTCGGGTCCTTTTTATATATCGTTTGTTATATTTTCAGGCAGTTTTAAAATAAATGCTTTAATCTCATCCCTGACTTTTCTGTAACAGTCCAGTTGCTTTTCCACAGTGTCCGTATCTTTTGCCAATTGAGGCGGGTCATCAAACCCCACATGAATGACCCTGGCGTTGCCCGGGAACCAGGGGCAGTTTTCATGGGCATGGCCACAGACGGTGATCACATAGTCAAACTGGTAATCTTTGAATTCATCAATATGCCGGGATCGCTGTGTTGAAATATCAACCCCAACTTCGGACATGACTGAAACGGCAAGGGGGTTCAGACCATGGGTTTCAATCCCGGCTGAAAACGCGTTGATTTCATCGTGTTTCAACTTTTTGGTCCACCCCTCGGCCATCTGGCTCCTGCAGGAGTTGCCGGTGCACAGAAATAAAATATTCAATTTATTTGACATTGTGTTCCTATGATTATCAGCAGCATCCGCCGCTGCCGCATGATGCATTTTCTTTGCCTTTTATCCAGACCTGGATAATATAGGCGGCTCAGCCAACCCCCGGATTAACGGCAATGGCGCCTGACGGGCAGTTGCTAACGCAGGCACCGCATTCCATGCAGGCGTTGTAATCAACCAGGTGTGCTTTTTTCTCTTTCATTTCAAAAACTGCATGCGGGCAGACCTCTGTGCACAGGGTGCAGCCGATGCATTTGTCTTTATCCAGCACCAGGGTGGAGACATCATCTAAATATCTTAGCTCTTTCATTATTATATCCTTGTTTTATTCATGTTAAAAGGCCGCATAAATCCACAGGCCGCAGGAAATTGTAAGGCTGATCAGCTGCACCGGGATATATTGTTTCATCTCTTTTTCAACGCCTGAGGGGGATGTGAAAGGGGTTGTGCCGGTGAAGTTCATGGCCAGGTATGAGCTGATGGTGACACTGAACAGGAACAGGGCAATATACGATGCAATTCCGGTAACGGCACCAGACATCGACACCAGTAACACAAGAGCGAAAATGGTGCCGATGATAATACCCTTGGCAGCAAACTGCCTGAAGGGTATCCAGGGGAGCAGGACCGGTGTCACCAGGGCACCGGAGAACAATCCCGTCACCATGGCCAGGATGCTTAGGCTGCCGCGTTCAAATGCATTTGAAAATGAAAAGATTCCAGGCCCGATCCCGGAAACAATGAGCAGCAACAGCGCGATGATGAGCGCAGGTTTTAATGATATCTGGATTTCCACCGGTGTCAGGATGAACCGCTCATACATGGAGAAGGTGACCATCCGCATTTTTTTATCCGCCTTTTTATTGTTTTTTAAAAAGGCCGGAATATCTTCGGCCCGTATGGGACCGTAAATAACCCTGAAGCCGGAACCGGATTTTACCTGTCTTGCTGAAACACCTACAGCCCCCAGTTGCGGCAGGATGAGCCGTTTGTGCGCAACTACTTTTTCAAGCTGACTCTCCTTTATTCTAAAGATAAGTTCAGTCGTTGAAAAGGTCCCCTTGCCCGCAGCGCACCAGACATTGATACCTTTTGTATCCAGAACGAGAATCCACAGATTCAATCCATCAAGCTTGTTTCTTAAATGATCAAATGTCAGTTTGAAATTTGCCGTCACCAGAACATCACTGTCTTTATCCGGGTTTCCGATCCCGTAGATTCCCGGCGCAACCGTGTATTGATACCGTAGAACACCACAGCGGACATAGAAGGTTGAAAAAAGGTCATCCTTTCCCAGTGTTGATTTAATAATCGGGACCGGGCCGGCATTGGTTTCAATAAATTTTTCTACATAGGAGCAGCGCTTATATCCGGGGCGTTCATCATTGTTAGAAGGAACCGGCGTGCTGGATGTGCCGCATCCGCAGTCACTGTCCATGGCGGGCATAATGCCGATACCATTCGTTGATATCGGTTCAATCTTATTTGAAGCATCAGGGCCGCACCCACACTCGCCGCCCCCGTCATTTTTTCCCATTGTTTTCTCCTGGCTACATGTTGCTTATGTAATCTTTAAATTGTTTTAATATTGTTTTGTCCACACAAAAATAGGTCTTGGGCCCTTCCACTTCACCACAGACGATACCTGATTCCTTTAACAGCTTCAGGTGCTGACTGATGGTGGACTGTGAAAAAGGAAAAATATCCACAATTTCTCCGCAGACACAGGTGTTGATGGTGATCAGGTGCTCTACTATCTTAACTCTAGTGGGATGGCCAAGTGCTTTGAAAATTTTAGCAATCTGTTCAGTGCTCATTTCTGTTTTTGCAATATTTGAATTGCATGTTGTCATTTATTGCCTCCAGGTAATATCTGCGTCTTTTCTTGACGGAATACTGTGAGGTTTGTATGCCGGGTGCCCCAGCATGATGCCGCCGCATACAGTGTGGTTGTCCGGAAGATCAAGCGCCTCGATCAGGGGTTGCCAGCTATTAGCAGCACGCGTAAAGAACCCGGCCCAGCAGGTGCCGAATCCATTGGCATGGGCAAAAAGTTCAAGGTATGTCAGGGCAATCCCGGCCTCGGCCGGACCCCAGAAATACTCCTTTTCACCCAAAACAACAATCAGGTGAGGGGCGTTGCGCAAAACAATATCGTTGCCTTTTTCCCATTGTTGCACAATCTGTTTGCTCATGTTTGCGGATTTGATGAAATCAATGGTTAATTGTGCCAGTTCCTGGATGAGGTCTCTTGAATTGTATATCAGGTATTTTACCTGCTGCTTATTGCTGGCCGTTGGTATCCAGCGGGTAATGTCCATCAGGCTGCTCAATTGCTGTTCAGGAATTGGCGTGTCTTTGAAAACGCGTACAGATCGTCGGGTTTTCAAGAATAGTCCGGCCTGCTCCGGTGAAATTTTTTCTTTTTTATCAAATTTGACGGCCGCTGTTTCAAGTGTGTCCACTGTTACAGCCCCCGCAGGACAGATTACTTCGCAATGCCCGCAATCAATGCAGTAGTGCAACAGATCCTTTTTTACGATCGGGGCACAATTTTTCGGGGTGTCCCAGATAAATCCGTAAGGACAGATGGTTGCGCAAAGTTTGATTCCTTTGCAGGTACATTTTTGATCATTGATTGTGATTTTCAAAAAGCAGCTCCTTTATCGTTAATTGCCGATTAACGATAAAGGAAAACTATTATACTGTCAAGTAATAATTTTTAGAACAAAAGTTAAAAAAATATTTTACTACATTGTATTCAGTTAGTACTGTGATATGGTAATAAATTGTCAGATTGCTTGAAAAAGTGTGGGGAAGATGGTGTGGAACTATTAACTGAATATATAACTGATGGAAGCCGATTCCTGGAAATTGATCCGTTGTCAATCAATCCGGAATATCTAACGGATTTTTCCATTTATGAAAAACAGAGTCTTCCAAAAGGCAGATATCGTTTCAGATGCCTGCTGGTTGATCCGGGCGCCATGAAAAAAGAGCGTTTGGTCGAATTGCTACGATCCTGGGAACGGGTCTATCTCCATGAAAAACAATTGAAAAGTTACCAGGAATATCTTGAGGATAATCTTGCCTATATCCTGATGCACGATGACATTGATATTAAAAGAAAGACAGACACACTCATTAATTTGTCCACGGATGTGGTGGCACGGTATTTTGAGACCAACTTCTCTGTGGGAGGTGCTGCGTCAAGATCGCTTGAAAAGGTTGAACACCTGATTTCACAGGCTATTTCCTTTATTTCAGATATCAATTCTTTGAACGGTATTGCAAGACTGGTGGGCCATGACTACGATACCCACACCCACTCGATAAAAGTCGGGTGGCTGATGGCCACTTTTGTTAACTTTAACAAGGACCTGTTCAAAGATGAGTGCCAGGACAATTTTAAGCAATTTTTAATTCAGACGGCCGTTGCCGGGCTGCTTCACGATATCGGGAAAGTAAAGGTGCCCCGGAATATTCTTGGCAAGAAGGGTAAATTGGATAATCTGGAATACATTGTTGTCCAAAGTCACACCGCCTATTCGGCCAGTCTGCTGTTTGAGTCGGGACTTGCAAAATCCACCATGCAGGCGATTTTATACCACCATGAGAATGAAGACGGCAGTGGATACCCCTGTGGTCTACAGGGAGATAATATTCCTTTGATTGCCAAGGTTTGCCACATTATTGATGTATTTTGATGCATTGACCTCGAAACGGCATTATAAGGCATCGAAAACACCGTATGAGGCGCTGAAAATCATGACCGGGGATAATCCGTATATTGAGACCCTCAATAAGTTTGAGCAGGAGGTCAGGGAAAATAAAAGAACTCCGGTAACAGCTATTGTCAGGGATGATTATGATGCCAAGCTCAGGCGTTTAAGGGAAAAAGAGATGGTTGAACAGGAGGCTAAAAAACGGGTTGAAGCCCGGATGAAGCTACGGGACAAAGGCATGGCACATTGCTTTGACAAGGACCTTTTACAGCGATTTGTCTACACGATTAACCAGTCCCAGGGGTTTGAACTATCGGAATTTTTATAGGCACCTATCTCTTAAGAAAAATATGAAAAACAAGACCGATATTCCGTGGCTGCTCCCTGACGAATGGAATCAGGCCATTGATTCGATCCGTCATGTCACAGGAGTGAGCAAGGACAGGTTTGTGCCTCTGGCCCGGATGGCAACACATATCAATACCAGTATAAAGTCTTTGTCAGACCCGATAGAGAAAATCTGTAAGCTTACCTGCGTGTCGTGTCAGGATATCTGCTGTCATCATGCCACCATCTGGTATGATTTCAAAGATCTGCTCTGCCTGCATCTGGCTGAACTCCCGATGCCGGATTCCCAGATCAGAAAAAATCTTTTTAACAACAAACCGGCTTGCAGCCGTTTTTCCGAACATGGATGTACGCTGCCAAGAGAGCATCGTCCTTTTGTCTGCACCTGGTATTTTTGTCCGGTTCAAACTCAATTTCTTGATCTAAAAGAGCCACACTTAAAAAAGAAGATTGAAAAAACACTCCTGGATATCAAAACGCTTCGAAATGAGATTGAATTGCAGTTTGTTCGCATTACCGGATAACGCAGGAGCTGCGTGATGCAGGACCGGGCTATGTTGCTGCTTAAAATGAAAATTAATAATCATGTCTATAGTGATTCTCAAAATTATGTTCCTAAAAAAACATATAAGAGAAGAATCACCCAAAGGCAAATCGATTGTCACTCAACGGGCTTTAAAATTTGAGTGATAGAAAACCATATTCTTGTATCGGAACCTGTTTCTGCGATTTG
>CAZLTD010000056.1:0-34879 GCA_964562385.1 uncultured Desulfobacula sp. | reverse complement strand
AGCAAGCTTGAAAATCTCACTCACCTCACCGGCATCCATCTCGGTTTAAGGTACCAGATAGTTGGCCATGGTAATGACATTCATATCCGAAACACCACAGAGGGGTCCTAGGGTGTTGACAGACTCGTATTCAGGGCCTTCTCCGCTTTGTCCTTCATATTTTCCTTCTTTTATCGATGTTCCACGACCACAGGCGATGGGGCAGGCATAACAGGACACACCGTGGTCAAGGACTTTTTCGGTCAGAGCCTCGCCATTAACCTTCTCAATATCTTCAAAAACACTGGTTTGCCAATTAAGTGTGGGATAGCCACCCCGTGCGTTGACCATGTCTGATACCATGTTGGTACCAAAGGCTTCAAAGCCAACTTTCAACATTGATTCATCTAAAAAATCGATCTGGCGCTTGGCAGTCCTTTTAAAACCTTCCGGGTCAGCTATATCCACCTTTTCTTTACCGGCACAGACAATTGCCTTTAGTTTTTTCGATCCCATGATCGCCCCCATACCGGTTCGGCCGATTGCGCGGTGTTTGTTATTCATAACAGCGGCATATCGCACAAGGTTTTCACCAGCCGGGCCGATAGAGGCAATGATAGTTTTACCCATAGTTGCCTGTTTAAGGATATCCTCGGTTTCAGGGACTGTTTTTCCCCATAAGTCCTCAGCCGGCAGTAACCTGACCTCTCCATTAAGGATTTCAAGGTAAACTGGTTTGACAGCCTGGCCTTCAAGAATACACCCGTCAAATCCTGCCCGCTTCATGGCTGGGCCGAAACTCCCACCTGAATTCCCATGACCCCACAGACCCGTGAGCGGTGATTTTGAAACTACTGAATACCGGCTTGCACTTGCAGATGCTGTCCCGGTCAAAGGGCCAGTCATGAAAATCAGTTTATTTTCTGGGGATAGGGGGTCGGTGTCTGCCGGAACCTCTTCGAATAAATACCGTGTGGCAAGCCCTGCACCTCCTAAATAATCTTTTGCCCATGATTCAGGAATGCTTTCAATTGATGTTTTCCCACTGCTGAGATCAACCCGTAAAATCCGATCCAAAAATCCGTATTTCATATAACCCTCCCTTTAATTTGATAGTGGTAAAACTTTTTAAAAAGCTGCAATGAATAGTTCTGGAACGGCAGTATTGGAAAATACGAGGAGAGAATATCGCAAACGAGATCAGTAAAGAAGTATTAAAAGTTCACAATGCTTGCTGTTGCTTGGAAATAAGATGACGTCGCCGTTCAATGAAATGGTTATAACATGATACTTTTTGCCATGCAAATATTTTTAAGACGGCAATCAGTATCCTTTATCATTAAAGGAATTGAGCAAATTTCCATTCTCGATGAACTACTATAATAATAGGACAAAACAACAAAGGGTACACCTTAAGTACATTTTTATACCAGAAGTTAGAAAGTTAATTTAGGATCAAATCTAAAACTCAGGACATTAAATCAATGGAGAGGCAAAAATTGCTGAATTACTTAAATGATATTCATTGGAAAAATTAGTAATTTAAAAGAAAACAATATGTCTATTTATGTTGACTCGGGTCATGCTCAAATTGGCGTTAACTTCTTTTGTTATTGGTGATCAAATATTGAAAATCTGTCAGATCAAATCGAGGCAAATTAAGTGAGGACTACCCTGCACGACAAGCTTATTTTTTAGACGAATGAATACCCCAGAATATCCCTGTAAATCTGCTGCAAGGCTTTTAGGATACAAAAAATATGCATTACCGAGATTTAACTGAAAATGATTTTTATATATGCAAATCTTCCGTTGTCATTATTCATTGAATTTCTTTTTCGAAAGGCCTTTACAGCAATTTGAAAGATTGCTATTCGACTGGTATGAATAAACCTCCAATACCAGTTATTTCTAAAGCTTTCCCAGAATGGTTACCTGAATGGATGAACGAACAAAAAGTTCCTTTATGGGGAGCCGCAGATCTTAAAAATTTTCACACGCCATTAGATCAATCAGGAAAGCAATTTCCGTTTGCTATTTCATTTGTAATCCCCATGAATCCCAAAATAATGGCCAGTATACAGAGAGGACCAAACCAAGAATATGCTGACGAGTATGCCAGGGTGAATATGCATATAAATGAATTATCTATAGCATTGGCTGAAAAAATTATAAAAAAAAATTTTCAATCTAAACCTTTAGCTGCATCTGTTAGAACTGACACAGTTAACATTAAAGGGGATTTCCCTCAAAAGACAGCAGCGACCAGAGCTGGTTTGGGTTGGATTGGGCGACATTGCCAGCTTATAACACGTCAATTTGGCTCTTGGATCAGATTGGGGACAGTTTTCACCGATATTGAGCTTCCATGTGGGCCAGCAATAGAAAAAGACTTTTGTGGTAAGTGCAAACGTTGTGTTGAGGCTTGTCCGGCAAAAGCTTTGAAAGGTAATCCATGGTATCCTGGTTTGCCTCGCAAAGAAATTTTAGATGTGCGGGCATGCGATGAATGGAAAAAAAAGAATTATTTTCAATATCATAAAGGACATAATTGTGGGATTTGTTCGTCAGTGTGTCCCTATGGCTTAAAAGTGTTAAAAAGAAGTCCGTGTGAGAGACGATGACATGGCCATGGATTAGGCATTCGGGCTCAAAAACTTCCCAAGATTATCCCCGTTAAACATAGTGCAATATCGTTAGGATACCCAAAATTTATCTCACTAAGGTTTTATCGAAAAATACTGATAACTGGTGCAAGTATTTGGAACTTTTTGATTTGCATAAAAAACGACTGCGGAAGTACAAAGCATTGGTGGAAAAATCAAAATGGATAAACTTTTGATATTCAAATTAAATTTACATTTTTTTATTGGTGATGATATAAAAAAACAGATGATTTGACCCATTCAGGTATAGGTAACCAAACATTTTTTCTAATAAAGAAAGATAGCAACGTGAGTAGGATGAATCTCCCCTGGAGAATGGGAGCACTCGAAATAAAAAACCGTATAGTACGCAGTGCCACGGATGAAGGATTTGCAACCCCAGAAGGTGCTCCCACCCAGAGGTTAATAGATATCGACACAGAACTGGCTAGAGGAGGAGTTGGTCTGATCATCGCCGGGGCAACCCATATCAGCCTTGAAGGTAAATGGGGTAATAATGGCACTGGAATCGACAATGATAGTCTTATCAAACCTTTAAAACGATTATGCAGGGCAACCCACGAGGGCGGCGGAATAATTGCATCACAGCTATTGCATTGTGGTGCCACCGTAAATCCGTCCACTTTGTCAAAAAGAGGAGCGCTTCTCGGCCCTTCTGCCATAACTGATCCTCTATTCGGTCAACCTGTGGAGGAGTTGACCCAAAATCATATCCTGAAGATTGTGGATGATTACGCCAGGGCTGCATCAAGGGCTAAGAAAGCGGAATTTGATGCGGTTCAAATCCACAGCGCCCACGGATATCTGATCAACCAATTTTTAAGCCCATCCAGGAATTTTCGAAAAGACCAATACGGCGGGTCATTAGAAAACCGCACCCGATTGCTCTGCCAGGTATATGAAGCTGTCAGGGGAGCAGTGGGCAAGGATTTCCCCCTGTTTATCAAAATGAGCGCCTATGACGGATTTCCAGGTGGTGTGGAACCATATGATGCAGCCCATACGGCAGCTATGCTGGATGCCATGGGCGTCGACGCCATTGAAGTTAGTGCAGGGACTCCAGAGGGTGACAAAAAAGGAGGCTGGGATCATATCCTTCCGGCACCCTTCAAAGAAGGCTCTTTGCTAAAATATGCTTTGCTGATAAAAGAAAAAGTCAATTGCCCTGTTATTTCAGTCGAGGGGTGGCGAAATCCTAAAAAAATAGAAAAAGCTCTCGAAAAAATAGATGCAGTATCAATGAGCCGACCTTTCATCAGGGAGCCCAATTTAGCTAATCGATGGTTCGAAGGTGATCTTTCGCCTGCTCTCTGCATTTCCTGTAACAAATGTCTCGAATTACAAATGGATACAGGGATGGCCTGTATTTTTCATGACAAGTAGACGGTTGTAGTAAGCCTGATTTTTATTGTGCTCAGTTCTGCTAAAGTGGAAGCGATCCACCCCTAAAAAATTGGAAACGAGATCACACATTTTTTAGAATGATTATCCAATGGATAGCTGACTTAAGGTGTTCCAATTATCAATGATAAAAGATAAAATTTATAGGTGTTGACTTCTATCTATTTGGGATTGACCTTCCGGTTTTAAATTCCCCCCAGACTGCCCCTGTGATTCCGGATGTTTTAAAACGACTCAGCCACAATATGTGGAGATTGTCCCATTTTTAAAAATGAGAGCCTTAGGAATACAAAAGTTCATCCATAAACTTTGAGTATCCTTTTCTGTTTAAAGCAGCCCCAGACAACATATCGGGCCAGATCACCGGATCTGTTTTGTTTGAAGAATAAATTCTGCCAACAATATAAACTTAAAAGCCTGAGTGATGCCAGGAAAACATGTTTTCAATAATAGCGCCATTAATCTTTCAGCTGCATTTATTTAATACTGGGACAACCACAAATTCCTGTGATAACCGCTCATCCGGTAATTATTTTTATTTTACTGCTGCTTGTTCTGCCCGACGGATTTCTCCAGCTTTTTTGAGCTCCTCGCGATTCTCTTCTGTCAGTTGCATGAAACCGTCCCGCCATTCTTCATCATCAGCCCAGCGAAAAGGAGCCTGAATGGTCGTCCGGGGCGCCCATGCTTTTTGTAATAATTCTACAGCCATCTCCAGAATTGAACGCTGCATCTCTTTATCCCAGGGTTTCCCGCAGGGATTACCCAATGGGAGATCCGTAAAAAGAAAACGGGATACCCCGCACTCTTCGACAATATCGCGGGCCGAACCGATGACAACAGTTGGAATGTTGTTTGCTTCAAGATGCCTGGCAACCAAACTCACGGTCTGGTGACATATCGGTCAGAGCGCCGGAAGAAACACAGCATCAACGTCATCCTCCCGGCAAAAGTCAAGGATTTGAGGTGCGGATTTCTTTGATGCTCTGTTTTGACTATAGTCTGTCATGACACCGTAAAATCTGGAAGATACAGACCCAATAGTACCGTCTGCCGCGCATTCAGCCAGCCGGTTCAACGGCATAAAGCTTTCGTTATCATCGGTATGGGTTGTTTCATAATCCCATCTCAAGTCCTTTGTGAAAAAATGTTCAGGAGCCTCATCAGATGGGTGGGCAAAGACCTTTCTTGCCTGATGTCTTTCCTGCAGGTTCTCTCCTGGCGGTTTTGCAAGATCAGTTGTTGTAACCAAAGCAATCCTGCATTGGGAAGCCGGCTTTTTAAGGTTGGCAAAAGGAACATCATGATTATAGGCCCAGGCATAGGGCTTGTCATACCCGTGAGCTGCATAATACTCTCTGGAAATATCGATATAATTATTGAATAAACGATAAGCTCTTCCTTTAGGCATCGTATTATTCCTCGTTGATTGATAAGTTAAAGGAAAGCTTAAGGCAGTTTGTCGCGATTTGTCAAGAAAATAAGATGTTCACTTTTGGATTGTTTTTCGTCTCTTTTTGAAAGGTTTGGGCGACTATCTTGTCTATTTTTGTTGACCCAAAGTATCGGTTAAAATAGCGTTGGATTCTTTTTTTACTGATGACTTATTTTATAAAAAAATAGGCGTGAACTTCTATTATTGGGGTTTGAATTTCAGATATACAAACTCCCCTATACTTTCCCTTTCAGCCAACACTTTATTTAAAATAATTCAAACAACAGAATGGATTTTATTTCAATCTCAAAAGTTAAACAGCCTTGCTACTTCGGTTTGGGTGCCCTTTTTTTGAATCATGAAAAGGACTTTCCCGTCCTATCCCGGCTGATTCCCACCTCGTGACAGAAGTTCCATTGTTTCACGGGCAATTTCCAGTTCCTCGTTGGTGGGAATGATAAGGATTCTGACCTTTGATTCCGGCCGGCCGATGTCACCTGTGGTTCCCCGGACCGACCGGTTCTTGTCCTTGTCCATTTCAATACCAAGACACAAAAGGTCTGCACAGGCCTCTTGTCTGACCAAAGGGGCATTCTCCCCGATGCCACCGGTGAACACCAGGGCATCAAGTTTTCCCAGCACGGCTGTGTAGGCCCCGATATATTTTTTGATGCGGTAGGTATAGACGTCAAGGGCGAGTTCGGCGCGTTCATCCCCTTTTTCAACCCTTTCCAGCACGGTGCGCATGTCATTGTTCCCGCAGATGCCTTTCAGGCCGCCGGCTTTGTTCAGCAGCGCGTCGATTTCGTCCAGGGACATACCAAGGTGGTTTGCCAGAAAAAACGGGATAGCAGGATCCACATCACCGGTCCTGGTGCCCATGACAAGGCCTTCCAGCGGGGTCAGGCCCATGGAAGTATCAATGCATTGTCCGTTTTTTACTGCCGCCATGCTGGCCCCATTGCCCAGGTGCAGGGTGATGAGGTTCAAGTCCTCCAGGGGCAAACCAAGGAATCGGGCAGCCATTTTTGCCACATAGGCATGGGAGCTGCCATGGAAACCGTACCTGCGTACCCTGTGCTGTTCATACAGATCATAGGGCAGAGCATATGTATATGCCCTTGGGGGCAGGGTCTGGTGAAACGCTGTATCAAATACAGACACCTGGGTCGCATCAGGGAAAATGGCCCTGGACACTTCAATACCGATGATATTAGGTGGATTGTGCAGGGGCGCCAGCGGGGTATTCCGCTTGATTTCCGTGATGACAGCCTCATCAATAATGATAGGGGTTTGAAACGCCTCTCCGCCGTGAACCACCCGGTGCCCTACGGCTGATATTTCGGACTTGTCCCGTATGATCCCGTCTTCAGGGTCTGTCAACAGCTCAGCAATTTTTTCAAGCCCTTGCCGGTGGTCGATCCTGATTCCCTGGAGGTTTTTTATTGTCTCCGTGCTCTTATCCGGGTAGGTTTTATGGGTCAGTTCTGCTTCTTCTTCATTGATTCTTTCCGCCATGCCCGTGGCCAGAACGGTTTCGGTGGCCATGTCAAAGAGCTGATATTTAATGGAGGAACTGCCGGTATTGATAACCAGAATTTTCATAATGCTTCCTTTTTGATGGCCTGTGCCTGGATGGCGGTGATGGCAATGGTATTTACGATATCAGAAACAAGGCAGCCACGGCTCAGGTCATTAACCGGCTTTTTAAGTCCCTGAAGCACCGGGCCGATTGCTACGGCTCCGGCTGACCGCTGTACAGCTTTATAGGTGTTGTTGCCGGTGTTCAGATCCGGGAAGATGAATACCGTGGCTTTACCCGCAACTTCGCTGTCCGGCATTTTAATCCCTGCCACCTTGGGATCCACGGCGGCATCATACTGGATGGGGCCCTCGAGCTTTAAGCCAAGTCCCTGCTGCTCGGACAATAGCTTTGCTGCAGCCGTTGCCGCTCTGATCTTTTCCACATCTTTGCCTTTTCCGGATTCTCCGGTGGAATAGGACAGCATGGCCACCCTGGGATCAATGCTGAAAATTTGGGCTGTCATAGCCGAGCTCACGGCAATCTGGGCAAGCTGTTCCGAATCAGGGTCCGGATTTACGGCACAGTCCCCGTAGACCAGTACACGGTCCCGCAGGCACATGAGGAACACGCTGGAGACCACGGAAAACCCCGGCCTGGTCTTGATAATCTCAAAAGCCGGTCGGATGGTGGCCTGGGTGGTGTGAACTGCACCGGACACCATGCCGTCGGCGTCTCCCTTGTGGACCATCATGGTGCCGAAGAAGTTAGGATCGCTCATAAAATCCCGGGCCATTTCCCTGGTAATACCTTTGTGCTGCCGCATTTCAAAATAAGTCCGGACGTAATCATCGAAAAATTTAGATTCCTGTATCTCAATGATCCTGACGGAATCCATTCGGAGTCCCAGACGGGAAATTTGTTTTTGTATTTTTTCCTTGTCTCCCAGAAGGGTTAAATCGACAATATCCCGCCGAAGCAGTATTTCAGCAGCAGCCAGTATTCTTTCATCCTCGCCTTCGGGAAGAACAATGTTCTGTTTTCCGGATTTTGCCTGCTGCAGCAGGTTGAATTCAAACATTTTGGGTGTAACAAGGGTGGTCTTTGTTTCGATGATCTTCTCGGCCAGCTCTTCCGAGTCCACATATTGGTCGAATATTTCCAACGCCCGGATGATCTTGCGCTGGTCACCCGGAGAAATGCCGGCGTGAACTTTGCTCACAAGTATGGCCGATGGGAATGTATCCCCAGCCACGGACAGAATAGGCACTGTGTGTGGATATCCCTTGATCAGCTTCATCACGGATTCTTCCGGTCTAAGCCCTCCGGTCAAAAGGATGCCTGCGATATTCGGAACGGACAAAGAGGAAATAGCGGACAGGCAGGCCACGATCACGTCGGACCGGTCACCCGAGGTAATCACCAGCATTCCATGTTCAATTCGTTCTAGAAAATTTCTCAGCTGCATGGCCGCTACGGTGAAACCATGTACGTGCCGTTTCAGCTGATCCTCACCAAAAAGGACTTCAGCGCCCAAGATGTCTGCAATTTCCGAAACAGTGGGATTTCCCAGCTGCATGTCATCGGGAACCACATCAATCAGATGCTCAGGATCTTCCAGGTCAAGACCGGATATGATTTTTCTCCTGTCATCCTCATTGGCACGGTTGATCACCGTGGCGATCACTTCACATCCTTCTGCGCTGAAGGATTTGTGATATACTTGGACAGACCGGATCAATTCATTCAGATGCTTGTGTCGGGCATTGGCAACCAGAAGTACCGGACAGCCAAGATTTTTGATTATTTCGGCATTGATGTCAAAATCAAAAGGCGCCCCTGATCCCTCAAGTTCAAGACCCTGGCACAGAATAAAATCGTGATCCTTTTCAAGTGCCTTATACGCCGTAACAATCCCCTCCAGAAGCTCATCCTGCTTCCCTCTGGCAATAAGGGCTGCGGCCTGGGCTATGGTGTATGCGAACATTTTTTCCGGGGGACTATTCAGTTTGAAATAGGAGGAGAAAAGGTCGATCTCCCTGTCCGGTTGTCTGATGTCAGGACCGCCCTGGATCAGAGGACGGAAAAAACCAACCCTGCCTGCATGACGAATGAGAAGTTCCATGATCCCCAGAGAAATGGCGGATTTTCCACTCCTGGGTTCGGTAGCTGTTATATAAAGGTTTTGAGCCATAATTTCCTTTTTTTTGCCCCGGTATCCTGTAAAAGCAGGTTGCAGCGTTTAAAGCCGATACGTTCAATCCGGGATGGTTGATTTTCAAATGGATTCTATCAAGGCCGGTAATAATCTGATGGAGATTGCGTATTTAAAGTCATTTTGTGCAGCGTCATAGGCAGTTTATAGGGTAGAGACGTTTTCTATGTCAAGAAAAATCAAGCAAGCAGTAAGTGTGGACTACTATCTGCTTCGGCTTGGATATCTGGGTAAAAATTCCCCGGACTATTCCTGTTAATAAGCGTCGCCTAATTTTTAGGATACCCAAAATATACATTACCGAAACTTTAATATGATCTCGATTCTCCCCGTCCACCAGCTCAGAAATAACAAATTTCAATGAAATACGCAGGCCCAGGCTCATCACAGAGATAGAAAAAAAACCGCTGTTGCAGCCATGACAATGGACAGACCAAATCCCGTCTTAACAAAATCCTTTGTCTTGTAACCACCGGGTCCCATGATCATCAGATTACACTGGTGGGCGAACGGGAGAACAAAGGCGCAGCTTGCACCGTAAGCCACAGCAAGGAACGCCTTACTGACATCAACGCCACTTGATTCCGCTGCTGCGTAGGCCACTGGTGCCAGGATCACCGCTGCGGCAGCGTTGTTTGATGTCGTGCTGAGCAGCGCAGAGACGGTAAACAGTATGCCAAATACATAGAGCTGCCCCAAGCCCATGTCCGCTGGGAACAAGGTTGCCGCCAGTTTTCCTGCCACACCGGTCTGGAAGAGTGCATCACCGAGGGGAATCGTGCCTATGATCAGAAAGAGGATGCGCAGATCGATTGCTTTTTGAGCACCCCGAAGCGAGACGCATCCGGTCGCTATCATCAGGAGTGCACTGGCGAGTCCACTGACCGCAAGGGGGTACCATCCGAGAACCGGAGGCAAAAGGGCCGTAGCCAAAAGCAGCAGTGCGAGCGGTGCGTGCCGGACATCCTCCTCAGATTGTTGTCTATCCAAGAGAACCAGATCATCGTTATCTTCAAGCTTTCGGATACTGCGGATCGGTCCGTACAAGATCAAGGCGTCACCGAGTTCCAGCGGGGTGGTTCCAACGTCCTTTTCGATAAGCTCACCGCGTCTCCAGATAGCGAAGACCGAAAGGCCGAACATGCCGCGAAAATTAAGATCAATCAAAGTGTGATCGAGGAACTCGGAGTGGGGCGAAAATGTGACCTCAGCCATGTTGAGTCCACGTCCAAACAGCTCTTCGATCTCGTCCTGTGTGGCGATTTCAATGGGGATCGAATGCCCCTCGGCCAATTCATGCACATCCTCATACCTGCCATCGATGAAAAGAATATCACCGGCTTTGATCATCAGATCCGCCTTGACATCCAGGAATTGATTTCTAAAGCCTTTTCTGCGGCCGATCTGCACCACCTCGACCCGGTAACGCTTTCCGAAGCTCAATTGCGCAATCGTTCTGTCAGCCAGTTCAGATCCCGATGGAATGGACAGCCTGAAGAGTTTCCTCTTGGGATGGTATCTTTTTAACATTCGGTCCCGGAAGCTTTCTCTACTCAACGTGTCGCCCGACTCACGCTGACCCAGCAACCGGGTTCCGATCAGAGCCATGTAAGCGATGCCGACAACCGAGACAGGAATCCCCACAATGGCGAACTCGAACATCCCGAGTGTCCGGTCTCCCCCACTGAGTCTCTCAAGCTCACTGCCGAGGATGAGATTAGGAGTCGTTGAGATCAAAGTGAGGGTGCCGCCGAGAATCGCTGCATATCCAAGGGGCATCATCAGTCGAGAGGGAGAAATCTTTGCCCTGCGAGAGAGCACCAGGACGGCCGGCAGGAAAACCGCAACAGTGGCAGCATTCGACATGATTGCCGACAAGACACAGGTCGTGACCATAATCAGCAGAACCAGGCTCCACTCCTTTTTGCCACCGAACCGCTCAAGCATTCTCCCCATCAGTGTGGCGACACCACTTTCTTTGAGGCCGGCAGACAGTACAAAAATTGCGCCCAGTGCTATAACTGCGTTGTTGCTGAACCCACGGAGTGCCGCCTCGGCCGGGCTGACGGTCCCGGTAACTGCAAGTACAACAGGAATCGAGAGCGCGGTAGCCTCAAGGGGAATCAGTTTGCTGATGAAAAGCGTCATGGCTACGATAAGTGTGGCAATAGCTATCCAGGCATGGATATCCATTTTTCTATCCCCTCCTTGCTCTGGCGACTTCCCGCTTTCTCCGATGGCCGCGCAGTGCTGATTAAATTTACGCCAGACGACTCAACAGAGCTGTTAATTTAGTTTTTAGAATAGGTTCTTTTCCAGTTTGTTGCATAGTAAGTCATTGAAGGATTACCGTCAAACCGAATCTTCAGACTATCAATAACATCAAGTATGACAAGATGAGCTTTCTATTTATGTTGACCCAAGCCATCTTTCAAATTGGTATTGGCTTCTTTTGTTATTGGTGACGACAGCTGGAATCTCACCTTCCCAAACACGTCTCACCTGAGCAATTGGTCGGTTGTCTCCTCAAACAACGGTGCCGGATCTACCAACTGACCCTGCACAGATATAGACAGATGCAGGTGAGGGCCCGTGGCCCGTCCCGTACGACCGGATCGTCCGATAATCTGTCCCCTTTTTACAATATCTCCCTGAAAAACGTTAAATCTACTTAGGTGAAAGTACAAAGAGATGACACCGTTACCGTGATCTATATACATGGAATTACCGGCATAATAGTGGGGTTCAGCCAGAATCACTCTGCCTTGGGCCACCGCCTCCACAGCAGTTCCTGTGGGTGCTCTGAAATCCAGTCCCCTGTGAGGATTTTTGGGCTTGCTGTTCAGCACCCGTTGCAAACCGTAAATACTGGTGGTCTTTCCCCCCACGGGCCTGTGAAATGGCAGTTGCCACAACCGCTGGGCTGACCAGGTACTTTTGGCTTTCCGGGTCCGAGTTCTTTCCGCCTTTATTCGCTCAAGTTCAGCAGTGGGAGGGGTCACCATCTTTGACGGCAGATTCAGCTCCTGGCGGGGATATGTTCGGGAAACAATGATCACTGCTCGTTGCCAGACAGTTTCCTTTCCTTGGGTCCAGGCCCGGACCAGAAGTGTCTGGCGACCTGGTTTGATGGTAAGTACATCTGTGCCCAGCATTATAATCGCCACATGACGCCCATTCCGCTGGGAGACTGACGGTACAAACTCCCGTTCCATCCAATGAACAGAAAGCCTGTCAAAGGCCCGGGCTGATGTCAGCCGAACAAGAAAAGGCTGCCCCATGCCCGCTTGTTTCGGGTGGGCAAGGACAATGGCCTCTCTGACATCTGTGTTGGTTTCTGCCTGGCAGATGGTAGATATCATAAGGAATATAGATAAAAAAGCCGTCCAGGGTCTGATACTCAATGCGATAGTTCCTTTTCCGTCCGATTTAAAAATTTTCATCCGGTTAAATTTAGTTATAGTGATTCTCAAAAATATGTTCCTTAAAAAATCATATAAGAAAAGAATCACCTAAAGGCAAATCGATTGTCACTCAACGGGCTTTAGAGTTTGAGTGATAGAAAACCATATCCGTGGTGCGGAACCTGTTTCTACGATTTGCTATAACCATCTGCTTTACTTGCCGGGTCTATTGGGGGGTGTTCTTTTTAAGACCCGAACAACAACAATAAATTCTAATCGATTCTTGTGGAATCAACAACATGAAACCTTCGTAAATAAAAATTCCATGTAATCAGACAAAATATTTCTTAGCGTATATTTTCGAGTGAAATATTCGGGCTAAACGAACCTGAACATGGGCAGGTTCGGTAATGTTTGCTATTTATTTAAAATTGCCCGGACAAATTTTACCGGTATGGCGTAGGTGATACCGGAAGGCTGGGTCAGTGCATGCTCTTTTTTTGATTTCACAAACACCTGATTGATCACCCCGACCACCCGCCCTGTTGATACCCGGACCACCGGGCTGCCGCTGTTTCCGGGAAATGCTGTGGCATCTATCTGAAGCACGTTGTACGGATCATTTAAGTGACGAATGATATTGCCGTCAATAATTCTTGCACTGGGGCTGGGTTTAATCAACGGGGCAATGGCAGATATGGTTCCTGTGTGAGATGTCAGGTTCAATCCCAGCACCATGCCGATGGGGTATCCAGAAAAAATCACCCGATACCCTTCACGAACACTTTCGGGTGGTGCAAGTTTCAACGGCTTTAATGGGTTGCCCGCCTGTTCCAGAAGGGCCAGATCATGGAATTTATCCACCGCTGCAATGGTAACCCGAATACCCTTGGCGCCAAAGGACTGGTGAAATATTCTTAAATAGGCCTGTTTCTTTTTTTTAATGATCTCTGAGATAACGTGGTAATTGGTGATAATCTTCTTTCCGTCGGAAACCACAAAACCCGTACCGCGCAGAGCGACCTTGGGGACATCGTTAAAATAGAAAGTGCCAACGGAAACAATGGAGGGTTTTAAAGCGTCGATCAAATCGGCAAGCGCCTCATCGTGAAACGCCGCTTTCTCGTGCGCCCCTGTCACGACAGGGAGGCACAAAAAAACGGCGCTTAAAACAAGGCAGAAAACTCTTGCCGCAAATTTCATCTATTTTTTGGCATTCTTCATGGATGCCTTGATAAAATCCTTGAACAGCGGGTGTGGATTACCGGGCTTTGATTTGAATTCCGGATGGAACTGACAGCCTAAGTACCAGGGGTGATCCTTGAGCTCGACAATCTCCACAAGTTCATGATCGGGAGAGGTGCCGCTGATAATGAGACCTGCTTCCACCAGACGCTCTTTGTAGGCGTTGTTGAATTCAAAACGGTGGCGGTGACGTTCGGAAATTTCTTCTGTTTTATATGCGTTTTTGGCAAAGGTATCCGGCACCAGTTTACACGGATAAGCTCCCAGACGCATGGTCCCGCCTTTATCGGAATCTTCGTCGCGGACCTCTGTTTGCTGAGTCTGCTCGTCATACCACTCTTTCATCAGATAAATAACCGGATCCGGCGTATATGGATCAAACTCCTCGCCGTTGGCCTCTTCAAGGTTGAGTAAATTTCTGGCTATTTCAATCACTGCCATGTGCATCCCCAGACAGATCCCAAAATACGGCACTTTCTTTTCTCTGGCATATCTGGCGGCAAGAATTTTTCCCTCAATACCCCGGGATCCGAATCCACCGGGAACCAGGACGCCGTCACTGGCGGACAGGACTTCGTCCACATTCTCCTGGGTGAGCGTTGTTGAATCTACATACTGCAGGTTGACCTTGGCCTCATTGGCAATTCCCCCGTGCGTCAATGCCTCATTCAGGCTCTTATAACTCTCTGTTAAATCGACATATTTACCCACAATGGCAATATTGACGGTAAACCTCGGGTTTTTAAGGCGTTCAACCATTTCACGCCACTCATCCAGGCGGGGTGCCCGGGCCCAGATATTCAATTTCTTTAAGATCTTATCGCCAAGACCTTCTTTATTATAAACCAGTGGTACTTCATAGATGCAGTCCACATCCTTGGCCGTGAATACGGCGTCGGTGTCTACATTACAAAAAAGTGCAATTTTCTTTTTAATATCCTGGTTAAGATAACTCTCTGTCCGGCACAATAGAATATCCGGCTGAATGCCGATACTGCGCAGCTCTTTTACACTGTGCTGTGTGGGTTTGGTTTTTACTTCACAGGCTGTTTTGATATAGGGCACCAGAGTCAAATGGATATAGATGACATTACTGGCACCGGCATCCGCCTTGAATTGCCGGATGGCCTCCAGGAACGGGAGCGATTCAATATCACCGATGGTGCCGCCGATTTCGACAAGAACCACATCCACATCATCGCCCACAAGGCAGATACTCTGCTTAATTTGATCGGTAATATGAGGAATAACCTGAACCGTCCCACCCAGGTATTCGCCCTTACGCTCTTTTGAGATAACCTGATCATATATTTTGCCGGTGGTAAAATTATTATTTTTACCCAGCTGGGCATTGGTAAAACGCTCATAATGGCCTAAGTCCAGATCTGTTTCCGCCCCATCATCCGTTACAAAAACTTCCCCATGCTGAAAAGGGTTCATGGTTCCCGGATCAACGTTGATATACGGGTCCAGCTTTTGTATGGTAACCGTCAGACCACGGCTCTCCAGAAGCATTCCAATGGCTGCTGATGCAAGCCCTTTTCCCAAGGATGACAACACTCCGCCGGTAACAAAAATATACTTTGTGTTTTTAGCCATTCTTCCTCACTTGTTTAATAGTTTATTGAAAATCCCACGCCATCCAAAAAGGGGATCTTCATGTTCTGTTATGGGCAGACGTCCAATGTGTTGCCAGGACTTGCCCAGGGCAGTTATTCAACCAATTCCCCAAAATCTTTTACACTTTTTTCAAGTTCATCCACCTGCCGGGAATTCTCCTGAATTTCATTGACTTGTTCTCTCTTGGGATAGGCTTTTAGTATATAGTCGATATTAAAAGCTGTGTCATCCCCCAGGGATTTCAAGACAAAATGTCTTACATCAATCATTGCGTGCAGTTTATCATCTAAAAAAATACTGGTCTGCATGGGATACCAGGTTCTGCTGACCCGCTGCCATTTGTCATATAAAAATTCTACGGCCCATCCGTCTTTTTTGATGACATATTTTAAAGGGAAAAAAGAGTCCTTTTCTATCCACAACCCGGCAAACGGCTCTGTGCTTTCAAATGGCGTCCCAATGACGTAACAGATAGTATCCCTGTAACGATGAAGACCCACTTGCTGCGTATCAACACCTGCCTGATCAAGCTGCGTTAAAAGGTTTTCATAATCCCTGTAAAGCATTATATCCGAATACCGGTCCAGAGACGATTTTTGGGTTGAAATCACAACCCCGTCACTGACCTTTACAAATTGCAGTCCAGATTCAACACTGAACCCTTTTACCGGACCTGAGAGCAACTCGGCCCGAAGCCTGCCCGGATACGCATATAAAAGCCGTTCTTCGAACTCAGCGTATGGCGTCAGCGTGTCAGTGTAGTTGATAATTTTTTTGGTTTGAAAGGCTTCGATACCGACAGGTTGTCTGATTTTGTCTATAACAAGATAAAGCAGGTGAGGCGCTTTGGGAACAAAGGCCTCACCTGCTGTGCATAGCAGTGTTAACCATAGAAAACTAAAAATGAAAACACGTTTTTTATTCATACAAATATTAAACAAAAAGGTCTTCAGGAAACATGGCACTGTCTCCAAGCCGCTCTTCAATCCGCATTAGTTGATTATATTTGGCCACCCGGTCGCTTCGGGACATGGAACCTGTTTTAATCTGCCCTGAATTGATCCCCACAGCCAGATCCGCAATAAATGAATCTTCTGTTTCACCGGATCGATGGGAAACAATAGTGGTGTACCCGGATTCTTTGGCCATCTGTATGGTATCCAGTGTTTCTGTTACGGTACCGATCTGGTTAAGCTTGATCAGAATTGAATTTCCAATACCCTGTTCAATCCCCCGTTTAAAAATATCCGGGTTTGTAACAAAAATATCATCCCCCACAATCTGGATCGAATTCCCCAGTCTTTGGGTCATTATCTCCCATGAGTCCCAGTCGTCTTCAGCAAGGCCGTCCTCAATGGAATAGAGGGGATATTTTTCAACCAGTTTCTCATAATAGTCGATCAGTTCAATGGCTGATAACTCTCTGCCCTCTGATTCAAATATATATTTCCCATCTTTATAAAACTCGGACGCGGCCGCATCCAGCGCAATTCCGATATCTTTCCCCGGTCGGTACCCTGCCTTTTCAATGGCATGAATGATATATTCCAGGGCTTCTTCATTAGATTTAAGATTCGGTGCAAACCCGCCTTCATCACCCACAGCCGTTGACAGGCTCTCTTTTTTCAAAATCTTGGCAAGATGGTGAAAGGTCTCGGCCCCCATACGAACCGCTTCACTGATGGATACGGCACCAAACGGGAGAATCATGAATTCCTGGATATCCAGGTTATTGGCGGCATGGGCACCGCCATTGATGACATTCATCATGGGAACCGGCATCACCCTGGCGTTGATCCCGCCGATATGCTGGTATAAAGGAATCTCGCAGGCCTGGGCAGCAGCTCTGGCAGCTGCCATGGAAACCCCTAAAACAGCATTGGCCCCCAGCCTTGACTTATTGTCCGTACCATCAATATCAATCATGGTCCGGTCTAGTCCGGCCTGATCCATAGCATCATACCCGATAATTTCAGGAGCGATGACTTCATTGACATTGGCCACGGCATTTAAAACACCTTTTCCAAGGAATCTTGCATCGGAATTGTCTCGAAGCTCCAATGCCTCTCTTGTGCCGGTTGAGGCACCGGACGGCACCGCAGCCCTGCCCTGTGCGCCACAGGCCAGTGTCACATCGACCTCAACGGTCGGATTACCCCTGGAATCAATAATTTCCCTTGCCCTGACATCAATTAATTCAGTCATACATCCCCCTGTCCTAACGGTATTTTATGCTATAGATTTGTTCATGATTTTCTGAAAACCATTAATAGCAATATCCATTCTGACATTCAAGGGCAATTGATAAATTATTTGCCTTTCCGGCTTATTTTTTTGGATTTTTTCTAACCTGCTGCCAAACCTTATTTCCATTGTCCGAAAGAAAAATCAAAGTTCGCAACTACCGGTTAGATTTTCACCTGGTAATAAAGAAACACCTATAGGACAAAGACAGCCATTAATCACAAAAACAAAACTTAGGAATCGCACCAAAATAACTTAATCTAAATTGTTTCCAAAACCCCTTAAAAGACTCGCTGCTTACGGGTTTTTAAAAACAAAAGTTCACGTAAGGCAATGCACAGCTTTGCCCCTAAGTAATTTTGGAGCCGATCCTTTACTTATCGGATTTTCAATCGGATATTATGGGTCTCAAGGACTGAATCCACAGCCCGGGAGATCTCATTTGAGGACACATTGGAAGAAAACTGTCTTCCGTCGGTGGTAATTTTTATCCCATTGACATTGGTTTTTGTCAATTTTAACAAAACCCCCATCCCAAAGCTTCTTTCTATATTATATGTATTTTCCGGGGCACTCATATCTTAACTCCTTGCTACTCAACCCAGCCGTTACGGCTGTTATTCTTGCGGCTTGTTTTGGCGTTGTTTGGAATCATTTATATACTACACTCTTTTAGTATAGTTCGTAGCAACTCCTGTGCCAGCTATTTAACAATCCATCACATTCACTCAAAAGTCGCCTTGCAACAGCCTATCCTTACATTTTTTTTTGTCACCCTTTCGGGGAAGAGTGGAGAGAAAGGAATATTTTACCAGTTTATCATGTAATTTATTTCCCAATTTATCGTTTTATTTAAGCAACCTGCCACCCGGCACAAAAACAATGCCGCACTTTTTTATAAGCCCGCCCATGTTCAATTGAATCAATGCGAACTCCGTCACTTACAGCTGCCGGACAAGCGCCACACAAATCACCTTGTGCCCTAAATTGCTATTTTAAAAGAAAATCAAGCCCACGCTACATGCGTTTACCCTGTCACTTCTTTTTCTAAATCTTGACAAACAAAAACGACTCTTATATTTAGGAAAGTTGATCAGAACTTAAGGTCGTTGTGACGATTTACGACCAATATTAATAATCATAAGGAGTTTTGAATGAACATTTTATTTTTTGGACCGAACGGAAGCGGCAAGGGAACCCAGGGAGCTATCCTGAAAGACAAATATAATATTGCACACATCGAATCCGGTGCCATTTTCCGTGATAATATCAAAGGCGGAACCGAGCTTGGTAAAAAAGCCAAAGAATATATTGATAAAGGCGACCTGGTACCTGATGAAATCACGATTCCCATGATGATTGACCGCCTTAAAAAAGACGACTGCAAGAACGGATGGCTGCTGGACGGTTTCCCCCGTAACAAAGTACAGGCTGAAAAACTGCATGCATCCCTGGAAGAAGAAGGCATGAAACTAAGCTATGTTATTGAAATGCTCCTTGACAGAGAGATTGCTAAAAACAGAATCATGGGCCGTCGTTTGTGTGATAATGACAACAACCATCCCAACAATATCTTTATCGACGCCATCAAACCGGATGGGGACAAATGCCGGGTCTGTGGCGGCGGATTAACCAAACGGGATGATGACCAGGACGAAGATGCCATTGATAAACGTCACTCCATTTACTATGACACTGACACCGGCACACTGGCATCTGCTTATTACTACAAAGATGTTGCACAAAAAGACGACGGTGTTAAATATCTCACCCTGGCAGGTGAAAGAGCACTTCCGGAAGTTACAGAAGAGTTAATTTCCAAACTATAGTCTTCATTTTTTAAAGAAAAAAATCAAAAGCCTTTCCGCCATAAGTTTGGTGTGGAAAGGCTTTTTTTCTTGCTTTTGCCACATGGTTTTGGTACAAGTCTCGGTTATAAATATTTCTGATATTTAAATACACTATGAAAGGGGCGATGTTTTTTGAAGGAAATTACAGTCACGGTTATTGATAATGACGTTGAAAAAGCCTTAAGAATATTGAAGAAAAAAATCCAGAATGATGGCCTCTTCAAACGTCTTAAAGTAAAAAAACACTATGAAAAACCCTGTCAGTACAGACGACGTAAAATGAGAGAAGCAATGAGAAGACAACGAATTGCTGCCTCCCGATCACGTAGAAGACGTAGTTAACCACTAAAACACACCCGGTATGAGTTTTTTTAAATACTTATACCGGGTTTTTTACGGGCTTTTTGTGTGCAGACCCGGCATAAGAATATGGAAAAAAACGCCTACCAGCAATGTCTTGACAAAATTTACAAGTTGGGCCGATTCGGCATCAAGCTGGAGCTTGAGACCATTGAAAACATCTTAAGGCTCTTAAACTCTCCCCAGAAAAACTATCGTATTGTTCATGTTGCCGGAACCAACGGCAAAGGCTCCACAGCCACCTATATTTCATCAATCTTGCGTAAGGCCGGATTTAAAACTGGCATTTACACCTCTCCCCACCTTGTCAGGTTCAACGAAAGAATTGTCGTGGACGGAGAACAGATCACGGATGAACAGGTGGTGCAGGCGTATAACGCCGTAAATTCGGTGAACCTTGGGAAAAGAAAGGCTACTTTTTTCGAAATTGCAACGGCCATGGGATTTTACCATTTTTCCAGGGCAAAGGTGGACTGGGCCGTGATTGAAACCGGCATGGGCGGACGGTTCGACGCTACAAATATCGTAACCCCCCAGGTCAGCGTAATTACCAATTTGTCAATTGAACACACCGACTACCTTGGAAATACCATCAAGGATCTGGCAAAGGAAAAAGGCGGCATCATCAAACCGGGAAAACCGGTTGTCACTGCCGTGTCCCAGCCGTCCGGTCTCAAGGTGATAAAAGCACTTGCAAAAAAGAACAGATCAGATCTGTTTATCTATAAAAAAGATTTTTCCGCCAGAAAAGCCCCGCGTCAGGACAGGTATTCCTACACCGGCATTCATCAACAATTTGACCGGCTGAAAAAACCATTGCCCGGGGCGCATCAAAAAGAGAACTTAAGCGTGGCACTGGCTGCCTGTGAACTCATTTTCAAAGATTTGAAACACGATGGCACCCGATGGCACCTGACAAAAGAGCTGGTGAAAGAGGGCTTGGCCATGACACATTGGCCGGGTCGCCTTGAGCATGTCATGCAGAACCCTTTAGTCATCCTGGACGGTGCCCATAATCTACAGGCCGCCAAAGTGCTGGCCCAACACCTAACCACCACGCAAAAAGAGAAAAAGCTAACCCTTGTTCTGGGAATCCTTGATGACAAACCCTATGACAAGATGCTCGGTTATCTTGTTCCCTGCGCTCACAAGATCATTCTGACAAAAGCAAAAATAGACAGGAGCATTGCGCCGGATGTACTGAAAAAGGCTGTGGAAAAAATCACACAAGCACCTATCACCATTATTGAAGATGTAAAAAAAGCGGTCACCCACGCCATTGACACCGCAGCTTCCAATGAAGCCGTCTGCATTGCCGGCTCTTTGTATGTGGCGGGTGAAGCCAAAGAAAAATTTGATAAGGACTTGAACAAAGTTTCAACTTGAAGTATTTATAACCACACGCGCCCGTAGCCCAGTGGATAAGGTGTCAGCCTCCGAAGCTGAAGATCGCTGGTTCGATTCCAGCCGGGCGCGCCACAAACCTAGGACATCCAAAATTAAAAGCAAATTAAAAATCGGCCTGATCAGTTACCGCAGCAATCCTCATTGCGGCGGCCAGGGAGTCTATGTAAGACACCTATCACATGCATTATCCGATCTTGGCCATCAGGTTGAAGTCATTGCAGGCCCGCCGGATCCCATGCTTGGTAACAAGAAAAACATCTCTTTGACCATGCTTGAGACCCTGGATCTTTACAACCCGGAAAACCTGTTTCGAACCCCGGCACTGGCTGAGCTGAAAGATCCGGTCAACCTTTTAGAGTGGCTGGATGTCTCCACCATGGGATACCCGGAGCCATTGACATTCGGTATGCGCGTTCTGCGCCACTTAAAACAGTCCAAAAAATCCTTTGATATCATCCATGACAACCAGAGCCTGTCCTATGGGATCTTGTCACTGGCCAGACAGATGCCCGTAACTGCCACCATCCACCACCCCATGACCGTGGACCGGCGACTGGCGGTTCAAAGCACACGTTCGTTTTTAAAAAAAGTTAAAGCGATTCGCTGGTACTCCTTTATCGGCATGCAGAAACGGGTGGCAAAAAGATTGCCCACCCTGCTCACTGTTTCCCAAAGTTCCAAAAAAGATATTGCCAAAGAATTTAACCTGCCTGAATCAAAATTTCGAACCATTCCCATCGGCATTGATATTGATAGTTTTTATCCAATGGAGACCATCAAAAAAAAGGTTGGCAGAATCATTGTCACCAACAGTGCGGACACTCCCTTAAAGGGACTTTATCACCTTCTGTTTGCCATCCGTGAAGTGTTAAAAAAACGACCTGTAGAGCTGGTTGTGATCGGCACCCCTAAAAAAGGGGGCGGCATTGAGAAACTGGTCAAACAACTGGATCTGGGTGAATGCATCCGGTTTACCGGGCGAATCGATCAGGACCAGTTTGTCAAAGAGTATGCAAAGGCAAGCCTGGCGGTTGTTCCCTCCCTTTATGAAGGGTTTGGACTGCCCGTCGGAGAGGCCATGGCATGCCGTGTACCGGTCATCTGTACCACAGGCGGTGCCCTGCCCGAAGTGGCGGGAGATGCGGCCAAACTTGTACCACCCGGGGATGCCCCTGCATTGGCATCTGCCATTGTGGAACTGATAGATGATCCGGATCAGTGCGAGGCCCTGGCCCAAAAAGGATACCAGCGTGTTTTAGACGAATTCACCTGGGAAAAGACCGCCATCAAAACGGTTGACGCCTACAGGGATATCATCAATGATTACCATTGATTTTAAACAGCTGGATATCGGCCCCAACACCCGAATTCTCGATATCGGATGCGGGGAAGGCCGCCATACCATTACGGCATCCCAGCATAGAGACACCATCTGTGTGGGCGCTGATTTCGGGTTTGACAATCTTGTTGAGACTCAAAAAAAAATAGCCTTTCACCGCGGGTTTGGCGATATTGAATGCAGACAGGTGGATCTGTCCTGCATGGACATCACCCGCATGCCCTTTGAAAGCAATAGTTTTGATATCGTGATCTGTTCTGAAGTGCTGGAACATATCCCTGATGATACAAAGGCCATTGATGAGCTTGTCAGAATCTTGAAACCAGGAAAAACCCTGGCAGTCAGCGTTCCCCGGTTCTGGCCGGAAAAAATATGCTGGATGCTGTCTGATGAGTATTTCAATGCCAATATGGGACATGTCAGGATCTACCGGCAACCCCATTTGATTGATAAAATTGAAGCCCAGGGACTTACGCTGTTCCACTCTCATTTTGCCCACAGCATCCATACGCCTTACTGGTGGCTTAAATGCCTGTTCGGCCCCAACCGGACAGATGCTTTTTGGGTCAACCTTTATCACAAGCTGCTGGTGTGGGATCTGATGGCACGCCCCAAACTCACCCGGCTGATCGACAGGATGCTCAATCCTGTTCTGGGGAAAAGCCTGGTTCTCTACTTTAAAAACAATCAGGCTTGATTATCTCTCAAAAACCCCTATACTTTTTAATTGTTACCCTGAGAGAAAACGGCTCATAAAAAAACCGGTTGCTGCGCTGAACGCGTCCACCTGGATTGAACAGTCTGTATAGTGAACCAAGGAGATCTTTCAATGACCCGATTTTATATTTTCATTATTTTACTATCATTTTTTGTTCTTCTTCAATCCTGTGCGATTACCCAGATTAAACCTGAACGCCAGGATCCTTTAATCGGCAAAATGATCGACACCCGTACAGCAGCCTTGGTGACCTTTGAGGCCCTGATCGAGAAAATAAGCACACAGGATGTCATTTACCTGTCTGAAAAGCACAACAATACGGATCATCACCTGTTTCAACAGCAGGTCATCCTTGCCCTTATTGAAAAAGGAATGACGCCGGTCATTGGGTTTGAGTTCTTTTCCATGGAAGACACACCCGATCTGCTCAATTTTACAGATGCCGGTAAAATATCCCATTCAGCTGATGCCCAAAACGCCATTGAAAAAGATCTGAGAAAAAAACTGGGCTGGGACAGCCAGTCCGATGAGATGTGGCAATTCTATTTTGACCTGCTGAGTATTGCACGGGACCATCAATTGGATGTGGCCGGAATTGATATTCCCACCACATTGAAAAGAAGAATCACCCGCAAGGGCATTGACGGTCTGAACCCTTTGGAAAAAAACACTATTTATTCGACTAATCTTGATGACGCTCCCTATAAAGCGTACATGTTCGATATGTTCAAGGCTGTCCACTGCGGTATGGGCCACGGCAAAATGCAGCAGCGGCTGTATGACACCTGGGTGGCCAGAAACGATAAAATGGCCCTGTCCATCTCCCAGCTTTATCAGTTGAAAAAAGGCCCTGTGGTCATCATTATCGGCGGCGGCCATACTGAATACGGTCTGGGCGTTGTGGACCGGCTTTCTATCATTGACCCTGACATTTCCCAGGTCAATATTGCATTAAAGGAGATCAGGATAAATCCCGCCCCCTTGAGCGACTACCTGACACCCCTTACACTTGAAGGGCACGATCTCATGCTCCCGGCTGATTTTCTTCGCTTCAGCCAGCGGGTTTCCTATGAAAATCCGTGTGAGGCTTTTAAGGAGCAGCTCAAAAAAATGAAAGCCCGACCAAAGGAGTAATGTATAGCCTGCGGCCCCAAAAAAATTATTCTTTAAAATACTCACCAGGCAGATCTTTCAAACCTTTTAAATAAAACCGGCAAGTTTTCGATTGACAGGGGATAAATGAGCTGCTAATTTTTGGATGGCCGTCCAACCAGGAACATGGCGATTGGACGCAGCCTTGAAACACTATAAATATTGAGGAAAATATGAGTCCGGCATCGGCAAACGACCCCAAGGCAGAAAAAATACTGGAAGCGGTCCGCACGCTTCTGGCCCAGAACGGATATATGGGAACCACCATCACCCTTGTGGCAAAACAGGCCGGGGTGTCCCGGGGCCTGCTGCATTACTATTTTAAAAACAAAGATGAAATGCTGGCCAGGGTGATCAAGGAAAATATGGAAATCAGTACCGCCATGATTCGTGCCATTTTTGAAGAAAACGACTCAATCGGGGGGTATGCCAAAGCCATCACCGGCCTTTTACGCGGTGTCATGGAGAATGATCCTGATTTCTTCCATCTTTTTTTTGAAGGCTTTGCCGTTGCCAGGCAGAGCCGGATTGTCAACCAGGAGCTTTCAAGCCTTTATGGAGAATTCCGGCTGGCCCTTGAAAACGGCCTTGGAACTGCATTAGAAAACAAAATCATTTCACCGGATCTGCCGGTGACTGCCCTTGCCGCCATTATCACGGGGCTTATTGACGGCATGGGGCTTCAGCTTTTAACCGAACCTGATCTGTGCAACGACGAATCCATCTGGGCAAGTATTGAGGCGGCACTCATAGACCTTTTGGGCGGTTAGCCCGAATTTTAAAAAGAGGATATGGTTTTATTATCCATAGAAACTGGCTGGCCGTCCAGCCAATTAAATATTATAAGGAGACCATCATGAAGACAATATCTGTCAGCTTAAAAAACGGCGACACTATCCATACCTGCATTGCGGGCAATCCGTCACACCCACCGCTCGTGCTTCTTCACGGGTGGCCGGCCAGCCATCTTCTATGGCGCAACATCATCCCTGCCCTGTCTGATCAATTTTATGTCATTGCACCGGACCTGCCGGGACACGGGTATTCGGACAAGCCGGTTGACTGTCGGTATGATCTTGATTTTTTTAAAGAATTTATTTTGGATTTCATGGATACGATGTCGCTTGAAACAACATCACTTGTTGCCCATGATCTCGGCGGCATGGCAGGATTGAGTTTTGCCGCACGGCACCCGGATCGGCTGGACAAATTTATCATCATGAACACCTGCCCCTATCCTGACGTTTCCCTGAGGCTGAGACTTTCCCTTTTCGCCCTCAGGCAGCCTGCCCTTGCCGGTCTGCTGTTGACGCCTTTTATCTTCAAACAGTTACTGAAAACTGGTATTCACAATCATGATCTGATCACACCGGAGCTGATTTCATGCTTCAGAACGCCCTGGCTGGATGATGGTGCCGGCAAAAAAGCTTTTTCAAAAACCATTGGGGCACCTCTGGATCAGATGGCAGAATCTGTCGACAAAATTAAAGAGATCAAGACACCCACACTGATCCTGTGGGGGAAAAAAGATATATTCTTCCCCTTTGCCATTGCCCGCCGGCTCCACCAGGACCTTGAAAACTCTACCCTTGTGGGTATTGAAAACAGCGCCCACTTCTGCCAGGAAGAGGAACCCGAGTTTATTGCCCGTGCCATTTCCGCTTTTATGAACGGTCAACCAATTTGAAGCAAGGACCTGCTAATAATTAATGCCTGCGGCCTTAACAAACTCGGCAGAATGTGAGTGACAGGGCGTCACACCGTACACCATACCGCAATGGGGGCATGAGGCCTCCATATGTGCCATTTTAAAGTCTTTGTCACAATTGGCACACTTGATATCCAAAGGCGCCCCTAAAGGATTGATATTGAATCCCATCATTCTGATTTTATCCACAATATCCTTGCCCGATTGAAACGCGCCGCTGCATCCGTCATGCATGGTGTATTCTCCTATAACTGATTTGTTAATCTGATTTACCAAGCATATTAGCATACGAAGCGCAGACAAAGATTTGATCTAAATCAAGACTCTTAAATTATTTTTTGGATTTAAGAGATAAAAAAGGCGGTCAATAATTTTTACGATTTTCTTTTTTATACCAAACAAAAACGTCAAACCAAAAACAAAAAGGCCCTGAACAAAATATTGTTCAGGGCCTTTTATTTTCAAGTCATCAAGATGACTTTTTTTACTGCAAATAAAACAGTTAACTAAACCACGGTTACATTTGCTGCAGCAGGACCTTTCTGGCCTTCTTCAATGTCGAATGTAACATTGTCCCCTTCATTGAGGGATTTAAAACCGGTTGAATTAATGCCTGAGTGATGTACAAACACATCTTTTCCACCGTCTTGTTGCTCGATAAATCCAAAACCTTTTGAGTCGTTAAACCATTTTACGATACCGTTCGCCATGTTGGCAATCTCCTAAAAAAAAATAAAAAAATACAAGTTTCTAACTTTGAGGGGTAATGCCGCTTTTATTGTCGGGAATATACACCTTGGAAGGGAAACCTACACGCTAATACAATTTAGCGCAATTTCAACATACTATAAGGTTGGTCTTTATAAGTCAAGCATTAAATATTTTTTATAAAATTAAATTATCACCACATGATGAGTATTTCTGCTGAGATCTCTTTTATCTATTTACAATTCAATGTCATTAACTTAAGCCACCCATCTATTATTTTGCTTCTGCATTTAATAGCTGAGCAAGTAAACTTAACCGGCACGAAGACTGGAGACTGGAGACTGGAGACTGGAGACTGGAGACTGGAGACTGGAGGCTGGAGACTGGAGACTGGAGACTGGAAAAGACAAGACCCTCAGGTCTCCACGGCCAAAACATCTGTATCCTTAAGTTAATGGCATTGATTTACCATTATCAATTGCCCCCCCTTTATCCAATCAGATAAGTAGCAGTGCCGGTGGCGATCCTGATATCCTGTTCATTTAAAAGGTCCATTTTGGATACCACGATCCTGGAACCGGCGCGGATAATGCGGCTGTTGCAAAAGAAAGTCTCCCCTTTGCCCGGACGCAGGTAATCCACCCGCATGTCAATGGTGGCGGAAGCGGTGAGCTTTTTTTCAATCGTCTCCATGGATTTGCCTTCATGAAACCTTGCACAGGAAATCAATGCAGAGAGTCCACCGGTCAGATCCAGAACCGCAGAGATCACACCGCCGTGGAGAATGCCCACCGTGGAGTTTCCTATCAGGTCAGGGGCCATGGCAAACCGGGTGACAGCCTTACCTGAATCATAATCTAAAAGATCAATACCAATTCCCAGAACCTTATTGAATGGGAGCATCTGAAGATAGTATTCTCGAATTTTTTCAAGTGCCAATTCTCTCATAGTATTCACTCCTTATAAAACCCCGAAGGGGACAGCTCATTGAGATTGCTTTTCTGCTGAAACAAAAACCACCGGATGTCATTGCAAAGATCACACTTGCTGCTATATGTTTTTCCGATATCGCAAAACCCTGCCTTTGATACTGCATAGTCATATATCCCCTGAACCCCCTTTGTGGCAAGGGCGCAAAGCAGCGGATATCTCTCTTTTGACAGCGGATTGCTGATATCTGTCGCTAAAACAGACAATCCGGCACACAATCCCGGGATGTAATTTCCGTAAAGATCCATGTGAAAATGGGAGGTGTCAGAAAGATTTGCAGCGCAGGACCTGTCTGCAGACGTCAGAATCTGATCCATGGTTTTGGCTGGATACAGACCTCTGAATGCAGACAATGCACGGCCTCCCTGGTGAATCCAGTATCGGTTTTGAATATCTGACAAATACGTTGACCCGAATTTTTCCAGCAATGTCTCAAACCTATGGGTCTTTTTGGTATCAAATACCATCAGGTCAGGGATAAAGCTGTCCATCCAGGGGAAAATTGAAATATCTGTTTTCTCGCATGCCCTGATCACACCCATGACCTTTTCAAACGGGATATACTCCATATGAAAGGGAGAGATGGATATCAAAAGTTGCGAAAGGCCTTTGTTTTTCAGGCGTTCAAGAAGCGTGACGGCCTGATCTTCATCACGGTACCAGGAAGAATTGGTCTCAACATAGGCGATGGACACCCCTGCCCTTTCTGCCGCTTCAAGTACCCTGCCAAGGGCTTTTGGGCCCAGTATGGGCTCTCCGCCCCCGATATGCATGGATGATATGCCACAATTTCCGGCCAGGGTGAAAAGGTTAAACGCGGCGTCCGGATCAATATATTTTGGGGGTCGCGACGGGCTGCAATTGTAAAGACAATGGCGGCATTTTGAAGTGCAGTGATAGTTTGTAATCAGCCCCCCGGACATCAGGCGCGGAATATGAAAAGAAGATGTCATGGCACCCCCTATCTGCGCTTTAAAACACCGAGGGTTTCTATAAATGCCACCTGTTCAAACTGATCTGAGTCACGGGCAATTTCGTAGACCTTCCGGGGGGCCTGCCCCCCTTTTTCGGGATCAAAAAAGATATCATGAAAAATTAGGAACCCACCCGGCATAACATGATCGGCCCAGGTGTGATAGTCCTCAAGCGCTGCGTCATAGGAGTGACCGCCATCCACAAACACCATGGATAACGACGTATTCCAGAACGTCCCGATCTTCCCGGAACTTCCCAGAACCGGAATCACGATATCCTCAAGACTAGTTTGGGCCAGGGTCTGCTGGAAAAATGGAAAGGTGTTGATACGACCGAGAGTTTCATCAAAAAGCACCGGGTCATAATACTCTTCTCCGGGCTGCTGCTCTTCCGAGCCTTGATGGTGGTCAATTGAATAAAGGATTGATCCTGTTTTTTTGCAGGCAGACCCTAATACATATGCGGATTTGCCGCAATAGCTGCCAACTTCAAGAACCGGGCCCATGGTTGAGGCAGTCAGGGCTGTTTGATATAAATGATCCGCTTCCGCTTCGCTCATAAAGCCCTTGATATCGTGCCACACGGCCTTATTAAATGTCGTCATAGCCCTTTACCAGAATTTCCCGTGGCTTTGATCCGATCTGGGGTCCTACAATCCCTTCGTGTTCCATCATTTCAACCAGACGGGCGGCCCTGTTGTATCCGATTCTAAGACGTCTCTGGACAAAGGATATGGATGCCTGGCCGCTCTCGGTGACCAGGGATACTGCGGCATCATATTTTTCATCGTAATCGGTATCATCAAAACTTTTCGCATCCTCATCGCTTCCGCCCACAGTGACGTCGTCAAGGTATTCAGGCTCCCGCTGATCTTTCAGAAAAGCCGTGATCTTTGCAATCTCTTTTTCAGAGATATAGGCACCCTGGATCCGGACTGTTTTGCTGGTTCCCGGCGGACAGAAGAGCATGTCACCGTTACCCAGCAAGGTTTCCCCGCCGCCGCCGTCAATAATGATCCTGCCATCTATTTTAGAGGAGACCTGGAAGGATATCCGTGACGGAAAATTGGCCTTGATACTTCCTGTCAGGATATCGGCGGACGGCCTCTGGGTGGCAACAATCAGATGAATCCCGGCTGCCCTTGCCATCTGGGCAAGACGGGCCAGCGCATGTTCCACCTCTTTTGAGGAGACCATCATCAAATCTGCCAGCTCATCAACAATCACGACAATATAGGGCAGTTTGACATATTCGGTGTCGTCATCCGCATCTGCTTTTAATTTACTGGCACCTGCCATCTCATTAAACTGGACAATATTTCTCAGCCCGGTCTCTTCTAAAAGCTCGTACCGTCTTTCCATCTCCCGGACCGCCCAGAAAAGCGCATTGGTGGCTTTTTTCATATCCGTGACCACAGGGGAGATTAAATGGGGGATATCGTTGTACACTGACAGCTCAATCCGCTTGGGATCGATCATGATCATCTTTATCTCATCAGGGGTACCCTTGTATAAAAGAGAGATAATCATGGAGTTTAAGCCCACACTTTTTCCGGTTCCGGTGGCGCCCGCGATCAGAAGATGCGGCATTGAATCCATGACCGTTACCAGGGGTGTGCCCAACAGATCCTTTCCCAGACCCAGGGTTAACAAAGAGGCGGATTCAACAAACTCCTTTGATGTGACAATCTCGCGCAGGCTCACCATCTCCCTTTCCTCATTGGGAATCTCAATGCCTACGACATTGCGGCCCGGTATGGGACCCACAATTCTTATGCTGATCGCACTTAAGGCCAAAGCCAGATCATCGGCAAGGCCCTTGATTTTGCTGATCTTAATCCCGGGCGCAGGCATGTATTCAAAGGTGGTGATGACAGGACCCGGCAGGATCTCTATCACTTCGCCAGACACGTTAAAATCCTTGAGTTTTTCCTGCAAAATCCGGCTTTTTTCTTTGAGAAGGTCTGTATCGATATTTCTTTTAACCTTCTTTTTCTCATCCAGAAAAGATATTTTAGGCAGCTTGAATGTGGTTTTCTCCCTGATATCATTGAACCCCATGTCCGGAACAAACTCCGTATCATCGTGCTCAACTTCAAGGATCACGGGCTCATTTGTATTTGATTGTCTTTTTGCCGGGGATGTTTTTTCAACAATCTTTTCGGGAACCACCTCTGGTTCCGGCAATTTTATCAGGACCTCTTTTTCTTTGGGGGGGGTAATATCAATCTGTTTTGCCGCCTCTTTTCTTCTCTCCTGCCATTTGCCGTAAAGCTGGTGCACATAGGCAACCCCTTCTTGAAAATCATCAGACATAACCTTGGAAAAATCCAGAGTTTTTCGTTTTATAAGGGCCCAGACAGATACCAGGGATATCCCGGTTGCCAGGACGATCCCCACAAGAAGGAAAAAAACCAGGATAATGATACCGCCGATATTATTGGCATATTTTAGCAGAAAAGCGGTAAGCGTTCTGCCGATAATGCCGCCGGCAGGAACGGTTGTTCCAAAAACAGCATACTCATTTTTGAAAAGATAGAGAATTCCGCCGGTGCTGATCATCAGCAGCAGGCCGCCTGCCAGTGTCAGCCAGACGATACGCCGGGACCTCCCTTTAAGCCACCAGATCCCGAGACACCCCAGGATAACGGGCAGCCAGAAGGCGCCAAGCCCGAACAGAAAGATAAAAAAACCGGCAAGATGGGCACCAAACAGCCCAAACGCATTTTCAAACTGATCCGGCACCTCAAAAAAGTGATTTCCCATGCAGGAATCGGCAGCATCAAAAGTGAACAGGCTGACGGTGGTAAAGACAATGAAAAAAAAGAGCAGTATTCCATAAAGTTCTTTTTTCATACTTCAATAATCACCGGTACGATTAAGGGTCTGCGGTTAATGGCAAAGGCAAAGTATTGTTTCAACGCTTTTTGAAGCTTTTTTCGTAACAGATCCACCCGGGAGTCAAGGCCGGGTTCAATCTCCTCGACAATTTCAAGGATCACGCACTGGGCATCATCCACAAGATATCCGGTGGCGGAATCAAATACAAATCCCTTTGATATCAATTCCGGTCCATAAAGGACCACACCGGTTTCTTCATCAATGATCATGGTGACAACAACCAGCCCCCCTTCGGAAAGCTCACGACGCTCCTTTAAGACACTTCGCCCAACATCACCGATGCCTTTCCCGTCCACAAGGATCCTGCCGGTATGGACCTTCTCGTTCAGCCGGGCACCATCTTTGTCAAAACAGATAACCCTGCCGTCCTCAGCCACGAACACATTGTCCTTATCCATGCCCAGCTTTTCGGCAATTCTTGCATGGACCACAAGATGCCGGTACTCCCCGTGGATAGGAATAAAATATTTGGGTTTGGTTAAATTCAGCATCAGCTTGAGCTCTTCCTGGTGGGCATGGCCGGAAGCATGGACCCGGGCGATCTTGGAATAGATCACATCGGCCCCGCGGCGGTAGAGCTTGTTGATGATATTGGCAATGGCCTTTTCATTGCCCGGGATATATTTTGAGGACAGGATCACACTGTCCCCTTTTCGGATATTGATATGCTTGTGGATCCCGGAGGCCATCCGTGCCAGTGCCGACATGGGCTCTCCCTGGCTGCCGGTGGTGATGATGACCACCTGATCATCTTTGAATTTATTAATCTGCTTGATATCCAGTATGGTCTGCGGCGGACAGGTAATATGCCCTAAAGAGCTTGCCACCGTGACAATCTGTTCCATACTCCGGCCGTTAAAAATGACCTTGCGCTGACACCGTACGGCAATATCGATCACCTGCTGAATCCGGGAAACATTTGACGCAAACAGCGCAACCAGTACGCGGCCGGTGGCGGCTACAATCAGTTTTTCAAGATTTCGGGCCACCTCCTGCTCAGATCGTGTATATCCTTCCACTTCTGCATTGGTGGAATCGGACATCAGGGCCAGAACCCCTTTTTCACCGACCCTGGCAAAACTTGAGATATCGGTATTTTTCATGATATCTGCATTGTGGCTGATCCTGAAATCTCCGGTATGAACCACGACGCCTTCCGGTGTTGTGATGGCAAGCCCCAACCCGTCTATGGTGCTGTGGCTGACACGGATAAATTCTATCTCAAAAGGATCGATGTTCAGGGTTTCACCAGGTCCGACCACGTTCAGATCCACATAGGTATTCAACTCAAATTCAACCAGCTTGTTCCGGACAATACCCAGGGTAAATTTGGTACCGTACACCGGCAGGCGGATTTCCCTCAAAAGATAGGGTAGCGCCCCGATATGATCTTCATGGGCATGGGTAATAATAATGGCCTGGACCTTGTCACGGTTCTGACGGATATAATCCATGGCCGGGATGACGATATCCACCCCAAGCATATAGTCTTCTGGGAACATTAAACCGGCATCTATGATGAAAATGACATCATCATATTCGATCACCATCATGTTTAAGCCAATTTCGCCTAGACCGCCAAGAGGAATAATTTTTAACATTTGGGTACCCTAATAGGAAATTAAATACGGATGTCCAGCTTTTCTAAAATCGCATCTGCCTGGTCAATCAACCAGTCCCGCTGCACCTTGGTCGCATAAGCCATACAATCGCATTTGATATTTTTTTTAATCCGGACCAGAAATTCACAGGCCAGGGACGTCTCTTCCAGCATCAAGGCAAATACATGGGGCCTGCACTTTGGATGCTTTTCCTGCGTATCTGTCAGGATATCTTCATCAAGTTCAAGCCAGTAAATTCCGCCCAGAGCTGAAGATGTCAGGTGCTCGTCAAAATACTCCTTGAGCCTGTTATAGTCGTCCAGCCGCAAACCATCTATTACATACTGTTTCATAAGGAATCTAATTACCATAGATTCATCCGGGGATGCAACCTGAATTGATAATTATGCGTTTACACAACGCTCTGATCATCTTTGTGAATACCGACACTAAAACTGATATTGTCAATACGATTCCATTAACTTAAGAATACAGATGTTTCAGCCATGGAGACCGGAGACAGGAGTCCAGAAACCGGAAGGCCTTGCCTTTTCCAGTCTCAAATCTCCGGTCTTCGGTCTTCGGTTTCCGGCCACCGTGCCAGTTAAGTGTACTTGCTCAGCTATTAAATGCAGAAGCAAAATAATAGATGGGTAGCTTACGTTAATGACTTTGATTGTCAATAATCAAAATCATATAATCCATGCCGGTTGTTAAATACTATTTTCAATCTGATAGATTCCAAAGGATAGCGGACTTTAATTTTTGATTTAAATGTTCACAGGATTGATGTAAAAAAAACAGAGATGTTATCAATCACAATTTTTCAGGGGCATAATTCATGTTGAATCAAAAAATAATTAGAACAATTATTTTCACAGCACTCGGTTTCTTTTTTTTCATGATTACCGGTTGCGTTTCGGTTTCTGAAAAAACCGGTGAGCAATCAGAACAATTTATTGATTGTAAAGAACCCAGACCCTATATTTGCACAATGGAATATCGGCCGGTTTGCGGTACCATGGCGGATGGCAGCCAAAAGACCTACAGCAATGCCTGTAGTACCTGCTCCGATAAGAATGTTACAAAATACAAACCGGGTGAGTGCCCGCAATGATTTGAAAATTTGTGTAATGTCGTTCCAGGACATTATAATGATTCTGTGTTGACCTGTTTATCACTAAGATTCACATAATATATCGGTTCTCAAAAATATATTCCTTTTGCACGGACAATACAGTTAGGGAGATAGAGTGTAGGATGGGGTGAAGGTTTTCACGGATTAAATCCCTTCGGGTGGCAGGACGCCGCAGGAGAAGGGATTTCCCTCGGAGAAAATCATGGACGATTTTCGAGGCTGAAAGATGCTCCGGCATACATGAGTGAAAACTTTTACCCTATCCGGAACGGTACATACTTCTTTCAATCGGACCGTTAATA
>CAZLTD010000055.1:0-34952 GCA_964562385.1 uncultured Desulfobacula sp. | reverse complement strand
CCCCCCCCCCCCCCCCCCCCCCCCCCCCCCCCCCCCCCCCCCCCCCCCCCGCGTGATTAAAAAAGGTCAGATTCTTGTCAGGCTGGATGATTCGGATTACACCATTGAGATCAAAAAAGCCCAAAGCACTCTGGAAAAAGTCAAAAGTGATCTGTCACTTGAACTTGGGAACCAGAAGATCGCCAAAGAAGAGTATAAACTGATCAGCAAGGTATCTAAAAATAAAGTTGTGGCCACCGATCTGGCACTTCGGAAACCGCAGCTGACGCAGGCCAGGGCTGTGGTGAAAAGTGCTCAGGCCGACCTTGAAAAGGCAGAACTTAATTTGTCCCGAACCATTGTCCGGGTACCGTTTAACAGTCTGGTGCTTTCAAAAAACGTGGATCAGGGATCCCTTGTGTCTGCCCAGGAATCGATCGCCACACTGGTGAACACCGATACCTTCCATGTGGAGGCACTGGTGCCCCCGGATCTGCTGGGTGCCATTTTGATTGATGCCAATGCGGGCAGCAGGGCGGTGATACGGTCACCCTATTCACAACAGACATGGCCGGCCCGGATTATTCGGACCACTGGAAAGATAGCATCTGAAAGCCGGATGGCCGGTGTCCTGGCAGCGGTCAAAGATCCCTTGAATTTAAACGGAAATGGCACAGGTCAGCCCCTGATACTGGATGATTATGTTATCGTGGATATCGAAGGAAAACTGTTTGAGCAGGTTTATCAATTGCCCAGAAACCTTTTGCGCGACAATGATACCGTCTGGATTAATAACAACGGCCATCTTGAGATCAGGGAGGTTTTTGTGGTTTGGAAACAGGCCAAAACCGTGTTTATAAAACAGGGTTTGACCCGGGAGGATGATGTAGTTGTAACGGATCTTGCGGCCCCTGTAAACGGTATGTCGCTGCAGAACGGCAGGGGAAAACAATAATGGATCACAGCTCCCAGAAAGGGCCCATTGCATGGATGGCGGGCAATAGTGTTGCCGCCAACCTTTTGATGTTCATCCTGCTGGTCGGCGGACTGTATATGGGATTTAAAATCAAGCAGGAGGTGTTTCCCGAATTCGACCTGGGTGTCATCAGCATATCCGTCCCCTATCCCGGCGCCAGCCCGGAAGAGGTGGAAAAGGGTATTCTGCTGGCCATTGAAGAGGGCATCCAGGATCTTGTCGGTATTGATGAAATTGTATCCATCGCAGATGAAGGGTTCGGGTCAGTCCGGGTTGAGGCCCTTGACGGGACCGACATCAACCGGCTGTGGCAGGAGATAAAGGCAGAAGTTGACAGAATCGGCACGTTTCCGGATGAGGCTGAAGATCCCCAGGTCACCATTGCCGCCAGGAAAAGAGAGGTGCTTCGGCTGGCGCTTTACGGTAATGCCACCGAGACAACCATGCGGGCTCTGGCCGATCAGATTCGCGATGAACTGTTGACCGATGATAAAACCGCCGGCAAAGAGCCTGGACTGTCCGGTATGCTGAAAAGACTGTTTAACAGCCGGCAGACCCGGATTACCCAGGTGGAGCTGGGCGGCGTCAGGGATCGGGAGATCCAGATCGAAATACCCAGCCAGGCCCTGCGGCGCTACGACCTGACATTGTCCCAGGTGGCACAGACCATTTCCCGGGCATCAGTGGAGCTTGGCGGCGGCAGTATTGAAACCTCTTCCGGGGATATCCTGCTGCGGATCAAGGACCGCCTGGACTGGGCAAACCAATATGCAATGCTGCCGGTTATCAGCCGTGCGGATGGCGGTCAGGTGCTGTTAGAAGATATTGCCACCATTAAAGAGGGATTTGAGGACAGCGATTCCTGGGCGTCTTATGATGGAGAGCGGGCAGTGATTATAGAGGTCTACCGGGTCGGGGACCAGACCCCTACAGAGGTGGCACGGACCGGAAAGGCTATTGTGGAAAAGATAAACCAGTCCCTTCCCGAAGGGGTGCGTCTGGTAGTGCTCAGGGATTTGTCGAAAATATTTGCCCAGCGGGCGCAGTTGCTTTTAAAAAATGCATATCTCGGACTTGGCCTGGTGTTTCTTTTTCTGGCACTTTTTCTTGAAATCCGGCTGGCATTCTGGGTCTCTTTAGGGATTCCCATCTCTTTTTTAGGGTCGTTTTTGTTTCTGGCCCCCACTGATTTCAGTATCAATATCGTCAGCATGTTCGCCTTTATTGTCACGTTGGGAATTGTGGTGGATGATGCCGTGGTCGTGGGGGAGAATATCTATTTTCACCGGCGGCAGGGATTGCCGTTTTACGAGGCTGCAGTCCGGGGAGCCAAAAGTATTGCCATGCCGGTGGTGTTCAGTGTGATTACCAATATGGTGGCCTTTATCCCGCTGATTTTTGTTCCCGGGTTCATGGGCAAAATCTTTAAGACCATTCCATTTGTAGTGATTGCCGTTTTTTTCGTATCCCTGATTGAAAGTCTGTTCATCCTGCCGGCCCATTTGAGCCATAAAAGCCGCAGGCCCCTGATATTTCCCTTAAATATTCTTGAAAAATGGCAGGCATCATTCAGCCTGGCATTTGAAAAATTTGTAAAAACAGTTTATGGAGGCGTCTTATCCGGCCTGCTGCGGTATCGGTATGCCGTTATCGCACTGGGAATTGCCGCATTGATGACGACCGCAGGGTTTGTGGGGTCCGGCCGCATGGGAATGGTCATGTTTCCCAAAGTGGAATCGGACTATGCATTCTGCCAGGTGGTCATGCCGTACGGCACACCGGCAAACTCTCTTAAGGCTGTGGAGCATCAGCTGGTTCAAAGCGGCAGGCAGCTGATTGAAAAAAACGGACAGGAAAAACTGTCCAGCGGGATTTTTTCACAGGTCAGGGAGAACCAGATCAAGGTCTGGCTCTATTTGACAGATCCGGATGTGCGGCCCATGAGCACCACCGAGGTGACACAGCAATGGCGGAAGGCCACCGGAACAGTTCCCGGGATTGAGAATATCTCTTTTGAATCCAACCGCGGGGGCCCGGGACGGGGTAAGAATTTGACCGTCAGCTTAAGCCACCGGGAAATTACCATGCTGGACCGGGCCGGCGAGGACCTTGCCAAGAGTCTGTCCGGCTATCCAATCGTCCATGATATTGACGACGGATCTGCCAAGGGGAAAAAACAATTCGATATTTCGCTGACCTCGGCCGGCAAAAGAATGGGATTGACATCCCGGGATGTGGCAAGTCAGATCCGAAACGCTTTCCAGGGTATCTCAGCCGTGAAAAATCAGCGGGGCTCCAGTGAAGTCTCGGTAACGGTTCGTTTGCCGGGAAAAGAGCGGATCACTGAAAGTACATTTGAGAATCTGGTCCTTTTAGCACCCCAGGGTGAGATTTTACTTCGAAATGCAGTGAAAACCATCCAGGGAAGGGCGTATACATCCATCAAAAGAACCAACGGCAGGCGGGAAATTTCGGTCACCGCCAATGTAAAGCCGCCGTCCCAGGCAGAGATGATCCTGCAGGATATGAAAAAAGATATCCTGCCCGACCTGACAAACCGGTATCCGGGGCTGTCATACTCCTTTAAAGGACACCAGGCGGAGATCCGGGAAAGCATATCAGCCCTGATGAAAGGACTGGGGGTTGCCATGGTCTGCGTGTTTGCCCTTCTGGCCATTCCGTTTAAAAGCTATTCACAGCCTTTGATCATCATGTTCTGTATTCCCTTTGGCATGATCGGCGCTATTGTGGGGCATGTTATCATGGGATATTCTTTATCGATCATGAGTCTTTTCGGCCTGGTGGCCATGTCCGGGGTCGTGGTCAACGACTCCCTGGTCCTGATCGATTTTGCCAATCGCCGCCGCCGGGAGGGTGTTGCCCCCATCCATGCGGTTCATTCAGCCGGCATCCAGCGATTCCGGCCGATTTTGCTCACCACCCTGACCACCTGCGGCGGGCTGGCCCCGATTATTACGGAAACATCCCGGCAGGCACGGTTTTTAATCCCCATGGCGGTCTCTTTGGGGTTCGGTATCCTTTTTGCTACCCTGATTACGCTTGCCATGGTACCCTGTCTGTATATGATTCTCGAAGATATCAAAGGCATTTTTTCAAAGGTTTTCGGGGCGATCCTGGAAATTATCGCCCCTGAAGAGGCATAACAGGAAATTAAAATTGAACACCCACAACCTGATTCGCATATTCAATCCAGGGTCCGTGGCACTGATCGGTGCCGGGGGCACTGACAATATTTATGGCCGGACAGCCATGAAGAACCTTGCATCCGGGGGGTTTGAAGGTAAGATATTTCATGTGAATCCGCAGCTCGGCATACATGGGGACGTATCTGATCCGGCCGGTCTGCAGCACCTGCCCGATGATATTGATCTGGCTGTCATTGCATCGCCCATGGATGCTGTGCCTCGGATTTTGCAGGGGTGTGCAAAAAAAAATATGGGCGGGGCCGTGATTCTCTCCAATGATGGTAGAGAGCGCCATGAAACAGATAAACACCATCTTGATCAAATAAAAGCCATTGCAAAAGAGACCGGGTTGCGGGTCATGGGGCCGGACAGTGTCGGTGTGGTGAATACGGCCAATGGTTTAAACGCAAGTGCCATGGCCCAGATGCCCCTTTGCGGTAATATTGCTTTTTTATCCCAGAGCCGGGATGTCTGCTCCTCTGTGCTGGATATGGCCATGCGTGAGCATGTCGGGTTTTCCCATGTTGTAAGCCTGGGGGATATGTCTGATGTTGGGTTTGCCGATCTGATCGATTTTTTAGGCTCGGCATATGCCGTCAGCAGTATTGTACTGGCTTTGGAATCGCTTCAGGATATCCGCAACTTCATGAGTGCTGCCCGGGCGGTCTCCCGTGTTAAACCCATCATTGCATTGAAAACAGGCAGAAAAGGGGGGGGCGGCCTTTTACATGAGGATGATATCTGGGATGCGGCCTTTAAACGGGCCGGGATACTGAGAGTGGACGAGTTCGAAGCCCTGTTTAACTGTGCTGAATTTTTAGCCAAACAAAAACAACCCAAAGGATCCCGGCTTGCCGTAATATCCAATGCCGCCGGGATCAGCCGGATGGCTGAAGATGCCATGACCGGGCATGGTTTGAAACCTGCGCTGTTTTCCAGTACCACCCGAAAGGCGTTGTCATCTGTCCTGAAACAGAACTGGTCCGGAACCGGCCCTGTGGATATTGCCTCTACCGGCCTTCGGCGTGAGTATGTCAAGGTGTCAAAAATATGCATGGAAGCACCGGAGGTTGACGGAATTTTGCTTTTGAGCGCACCTGCGGGCGCCAAAGAGGCCACATCCCTGGCACGGGAACTGGCAGCCCTGCTCAATGTCAGCCCCTGTCCGGTACTGACCGCCTGGGTTGGTGGCCGGGATATTGATAAGGCACGGGCCGTATTCAACCGGGCTGGGATCGTGACCTGTGAAACACCGGAACAGGCAGTCCGTACTTTTGCCAATCTGTATCAATACGGCCTGAATGTGGATATGCTTCAGCAGATTCCCGTCAGGACAGACCGGCGTCTTGAAATAGACTATGGCACGGCCAATCAGGTTGTCGACTCCGGAGGTGCACTGGAAAACCCTGTCCTGCAGGATTCTCTGGCCAGGGAGCTGGTAACGGCTTACGGTATTCCCGCAGGCAGTGAAGAAACAATGGGTTCACCGGATTATGAACTGGTTGTCAGTGCCGAACATCACCCCTTATTCGGTCCGGTGATCCGGTTTGGCATGGGCGGTGTCCTCACTGATGTGTTCAAGGATATTGCCCTGGGACTGCCGCCGCTGAACAGGCATCTGGCAAGGGCGATGATCGATGCGACCCGCATAGCCCGGGTATTGTCCGGGTACGGTGCCATTCAAAAAATCGACATGACGGTTCTTGAGGAGATCCTGATTCGTGTCAGCCGCCTGGTGACCGATTTCCCCCAGATAAAACATCTGGAACTCAACCCGGTCAGTGTTTGCAATGGAAATATACAGGTCGCCCATGGCAGGATCGCTCTTGAAAAAACCAGGATTTCTACACCCGGGCACCTGATCATCAGTCCATACCCGTTCTGGCAGCAGAAAACCATCACGCTTAAAACCGGTGAAGATGTCTTTATCCGGCCGGTCAGACCCAGCGATGCACAGCAGATGATTGATCTGTTTGAGGATCTCTCGGCTGAAACCGTTTATCTCAGGTTTTTTTCTCCTATCAAAGAAATTTCGCGATCCATGCTGATTCGCTTAACCCAGATAGATTACGACCGGGAGATCGCCCTGATTGCCTTTAGCGGGGAGAAAGAATCCAGGAAAATCATTGGTGTGGCCCGAATAATTTTTATGCCGCACAGCCGGCAGGCGGAGTTTGCCATTGTCATTTCAGACGCCTGGCAGGGAAAGGGTTTAGGGATTCAATTGCTTGGCCACGCGCTGGTCTGTACAAAAAAATATGAGATTGACCAGGTCTGGGGTCCTGTGATCACCACGAACAAAGGCATGCTGAAAATGGGTCAGAAACTTGGATTCAATGTCCGTCGCGATATTGATTCCGGGGGATACAAGATGACCATCGACGTTGGCAGCATAACCAATACACCGGGGAAAATTTAATGCAAACAGTGTGGATTATCGGTGCCGGTACATTCGGCCAACTGGCCGTGGCAAGGCTGAAAAAGCGTTATCAGATTACCCTGGTTGACCCGGATGCGTCCATGCTGGATTCAATCAACACTCCCGGCATTGGAAAAATAGTGGATGACGGCATTGATTTTATGGCCCAAAACCTTCAAAAATCCACGGATGTCTCATTTGTTGTTCCCTGTCTTCCGGTCCATCTGGCCTTTGAATGGTGCCAAAAAATAATAGGGCCCGAAAGCCTGCGATCAGAACCGTTGCCCGAAAAGCTGGATGCTTTATTGCCCAACCCCATGCGCGGACAGGACTCCCACATCTATGTCAGCCATGCCGATTTCATCTGCCCGGACAATTGCAGTGAGCCCGATAGTATCTGCAGCCACACCGGACAGCCTCGAAAAAAGGATATGTTTGCCCTGCTTGAATCGATCACGTTCAAGGATTATAAACCCGTGGTGCTGCAAAGCCGTCAGCTGGCCCCGGGGGTGGGCGGTTACAGCCCAAAAGATCTTTATGCCTTACTCAAAAAAATTGAGAACACAAAAGGTAATCTTATGATCTGTACCGCCTGCCGTTGCCATGGTGTTGTGACCGGCGCTGCAAGGTGATTTATGCTCTGGCACCCGTTGAGTAACAATCGATTTACCTTTGGGGGATTCTTTTCTTATATGTTTTTTTAGTAACATCTTTTTGACAATCACTATAATTGTCTGTGATTGTAGAGTAAATTAATATATATACTGGCGCATCCATGAATTGGCCGGAGAGGTCTGCCCCTGAGGGTTATTACTTCTTGACAGAGCCGGTGTAAAAGGATTATACCCCTATTAACTTTTGACAGAAGTCAAAACGTTCAAAAAAAATCAGGTATTAAATAACAGACCACGAAGGTTGAATTTTCGGAAACGAAATCCGGAACCTTTGTGGTTTTTTGCGTTTAGGAGAAGAAAAATGAAAATTTTTAAAATTTATTCTATTGTAATTTTGTCCTTTGTTTTAGCCAATATCAATTGTTTTGCCCATTACGGGATGGTGATTCCGTCAGATAACATGGTTATGCAGGAGGACAGCCGAAAGATCGATCTGGTGCTCTCTTTTTCCCATCCCCTGGAGAATATAGGCATGGAACTTGAGAAGCCGGAGCAGTTTTTTTGTGTAACCCCTGTAAAAAAAGAGCTGCTCGTCCAGCAACTCACGCCGACTAAAGTGATGGATCATCCGGCCTGGAAAACACAATTTGCCATCAAACGTCCCGGGGCATACCTGTTTGCCATGGTTCCAAAACCGTATTGGGAGCCGTCGGAAGACTGCTATATTGTCCATTACACCAAAACAGTGGTGGCGGCATTTGGAGATGACGAAGGCTGGGACGCAGAGCTGGGATTGAAAACGGAGATTGTTCCGCTGTCAAAACCTTTTGGACTTTATGCCAAAAATGTGTTCCAGGGAATTGTAAAGCTTGACGGCAAGGCCGTGCCCTATGCGGAAGTTGAAGTTGAGTACTATAATGAAGACAAAAAAGCACAGGCGCCCACCGACTATATGGTGACCCAGACCATAAAGGCCGATGGAAACGGTGTTTTTACCTATGGCGTTCCAAAGTCCGGGTGGTGGGGGTTTGCAGCCCTGTCCACCTCTGATAAGAAAAGAAAGTTTAACGGCCAGGACAAGGATGTTGAACTGGGCGCGGTAATCTGGGTGAAATTTGAGGATTGGCTGGAAAAATGACGGCACATATCCGATTGACATATTCGGGACCGGGAACGATCCGGTTTCCTGCCAAAGGCCGTCTTAAGACAGATAACATGAAACGGAGGTGCCAATGGGGAAAACTTTGAATCCTGGCGGCACCAGAAAAGCAGAAGGAGATATCCGGTGCTGCTGCGGGAAACTGCAGGCCAGGTCCGGACAAGGCGCCATCATTATAAAGTGTGGCCGGTGCAAAAGAAAAATTATCATAAAATTGAATGATTTAAGTATAGAAACATCAGGTTAATTTTTTCCTGGTAGCAATTACATTTTAGAGACCAAAGGTCGAACAACAGAACCTAGAGTCCGGTGAGCAATGGTGCATACCATTGCCCACCGGACTTTTTTTATTTTAACGCTCAAGTATTAAAGGAAATAAAAATGAAACAAACAAAGATTATAGCCCTTATCACTATATTTACGCTGGCAATGATACTGCCGCCTGTCCTGGCGGATTCAAATGGTGAGCTTGAAGAACGGATTCAAAAACTGGAAAATCAGATCCAGGATAAGCCGGCTTCGGGATTGGGCCGGATTTCAGGTGCTGTCACGCTTTTTGGCGCCATTGAACTGGACTATTCGTATGCTGATGATTCCGATGTCTCGGACAAAACTGCCAACACTTCCGCCTCCGACCTGGATCTGGGTACGGTAGAACTGGGGGTTGAAGTACAGCTCCATAAATATGTAACAGCCACAGCGCTCCTGAAAGGAGAGAATCTTGATTCAGATGACAATGTTTTCTGGGACGAAGCGTTTTTTGAGATCAAAAATCCTGAATTCCCGCTCTATCTTGCGGCCGGTAAAAGGGCGCTGCCGTTTGGGGTTTTTGAAAGCAGCTTTATCAATGACCCCATTACCTGTGAATTATATGAAATCAATGACACCGGCCTTACCATAGGGTTTGCAGATGATTCAATGGCCGGGCTTGATGCCTCATTTACCGTTTACAAGGGGGAAACCCTGATCACGAGGGTGAATGATGCAGGATTTGGATGGGCCAGGGACAACACAGCCGGGTATACGGTTACAGATGATGTGAATTCCTATATTATCAGCGGATCTGTTTCCCCTTTGGAAAGCCTTACCATTTCGCTGTTTTATAACTCGGAACCCGGTGATACGGACCGTAACAACACGGCAGGTGCGGCTGTCCATTTTGAGCTGGACAATTTCAGTCTTGATGCAGAATATATCGCTGCCCTGCAACGGGAAAAGCATGTTGCCGATAATCGCGAATATAAGGAGAGTGCCTGGACAGTTGCTTTAGGGTATCAGGTTTCAGATCAGGCGCTGTTCGCTGTCAGATATGAAGCCTTTGACTCAGACAACAACCAGGATGGGAACCTTGAAAACCGTTACGGTGCCGCTGTGACATATCTTTTGTTTGAAGATGATTCCTTTGCCTGCAACCTGATGGGGGAGGTCCGGCACAGTGAATATGAAACCGTTGCCGGCGGGAGTGCAGATGACGAACTCAATGAACTGTTCGCCCGTATTGCCATTGAGTTTTAACCAGAATATTTCATGATAATGCGAACAATTTGAATAAATTAATCGCATTATCATGAATTTATGAGAGCAACCTTTTTAAATCGTCAGGTTCTCAGACTTGCAACAAGACGTTGCGGGATTTTGAAAAAGCCGAAGATATCCAGGACATCTTTTACCATAATATCACAGCTTAAAAGAGAGGACGCGGCAAGGCCCTCATCGCCCAGAACGGCAATGCCGATGTGAGCCTTTTCAAGCATGAGCCGGTCATTGGCCCCGTTGCCGGCACAGATGGTTCTCTCCGGGCCCAGTGACTTAATATAGTCAAGTTTCCGTTGCTCCTGGTTACCCTCAGGTATAACCGCCAGGACTATATTAAGACCGGTAAGTTCTTCTTTAACAAAGCCAAAGGTATCTGCTGTAATGACATGAAATTTGAGAATATCGGAGTATTGTTTTATTCCCTGCCTGACACCGTTGATCAAATGGCCGTCCGTTGCAATGGTGCCGTTGTAATCAAACACCACATGTTCGATATGGCAGGTTCCGGTTCCCGGGATGGTGATTTTAAGCATTTATTATCCTTTTTGAATGTCCTTTATTATGGCGCAAGGGTGCCGGGAAGATGAGATGTTCCCCGGCACCCTTTAAGTTTGTAGCGGTACAAAATCCGTTAGGCAAGACAATCTTTTAAATCATCTCAAGAAAAGCCTCAATCCTGACCCGCAGCTGCTCGCTGTCCGATTCTGAATAATCGGTCTCAATATGCAGGTAGGGCAGGTTCAATTTGTCTTCAACATGTTTTTGTACCTGTGCTGCTTCAATATTGTAGGTATGGCATGCCTGCCAGGTGAGATCCACAACGCCGTTGGCGCTGAATTCATCCGCCATCTGTGTGATCAGATCGAATCTTCCCGGGTTGGGGCTCATAACGGAGCACGGGATGGACAGGTATTGCTCTGCAAGGGCGGTGACAGGATCTTTATCCTCGTCCACCTGAAATGTCTGTTTGTACCCGCTACAGTTTTCAAAGGCCACCACATTGGCACCGCAGTCTTCAATGATTTTCACCACCTTGTCCGATCCAAGACCGATGGGAACACCGCTTAAAAGAATGCGGGGCGTGTTTTGCGTGTACGGGCTTTCCCCTTTGTTGATAAGGGTGTTGCACTCTTCGATAATTTCATGGATCATGGCGATCCCTTTTTGTTTATCTGCAAAAAAGCCGGTTTTAAAAAGGATCTCAACCATCTGGGTTCCTGATACAGGGGAGGGGATGGCTTTTGCCACATCCATGAGCCTTTTTTTCGCCCGTCTCTCTTTATTTAAAAATTGGATGGCGTGTTTGATTTTTTTTTGGTGAGTTCTTTGCCGGTGAGTTTTTCAATCTCGGTAATCAGGTGTTGAATCTCATTTTTCCACGGCTCTATGAACAGGCCGACATCCTGCTGCTGGGGAAGCTGAAGTACATGAACCGGTTTGATTTCATTCATGAGTTCAAACATTTTCTTTTTCCCGTCACATGTGGTATCGGCAACGATAATATCGGAAAACCTGAAAAAGGGGCAGCTGTCTGAAGCGGCAAACCCGTAGCTGCTCTTGATCAGCGGGCAGAGGTTCCTGGGCAGGGTCTCTTCAGCCTTTTCAATGGGATCGTGCCGGGTGCCGCAAAGAGGCAGAGGAATGGCCTCTGCTGCCACGGCAAGTTCGGTGGGGGCATAGAGGCAGTAAAAGCCGATGGCATGGTTCCCTTTTTCTTTGTGCGTTTCAATGTCGGTGATGTTCTGTTCTGCAAACTGCTGGAGTCTGCTCAAAAGTTCAGCTTTCATAATGGTCTCCTTTTTATTTTTTTAGGTGATATTCGGGTTGGCAAGGAGTGCGGCGCCGACGGCACCGTTCATCTCCGGTTTGTTTGGTACGAGAATCTCTCTTTGGGTCATTCGGGTCAGCAGCTCAACCATAAACCTGTTGTTGGCCACGCCGCCGGTAAAAACAACCGCTCCCTGGGGAGAAACCCGGTTCAGCATGGAAACCGCTCGTTTGGCGGCGGCTGTATGAAGCCCCCTGGCGATGGCATTGGGGCTCTCACCCTTTGCCACAAGGGAGGTGACTTCGGATTCGGCAAAGACCGTGCACATGCTGCTGACGGTAAGGTCTTTTTGTGCTTTCATTGCTTCCGGGCCAAAGGTATCAATTTTGAAACCAAGGGCCTTTGCCATGATTTCAAGGAATTTTCCCGTGCCGGCGGCGCATCGGTCATTCATCTCGAATCGGACAACCTTCCCGGAGTTGTTGAGTTTAATGACTTTGCTGTCCTGGCCGCCGATATCAAGCACGGTGGAAGCATTTGGGAAAAAATGGACCGCGCCCCTGGCATGGGCTTTTATTTCTGTCACGGTCGGAGCCTCATGTTCTATTTCAAACAGGTTTCTGCCGTATCCCGTGGCAAGGATGGCATCATACTCCATGCTGTCGAGTAATTGATTAGCCCGACCGATGGGATCAAATCCTGTATCTGTTTTTTGAGTTTGAAGTATCTGATTTTTTTTCATAAGTGCGCATTTTATTGTTCTTGAGCCGATATCTATCCCTGCAGTTATCATATTGAGAAGTATCCTTTCCTGGTTCGGTTATCTGTCTGCAAGACCGCAAAAAATCCGCCGCAATTCCCTTTGAGAGATCTGGGCTGGATCGTCACAATGGTTTAAGGGGTCATCATCACATTGCGGAGGAGATATGGACGGCTGTCTGCTATCCACTTGTTCGACCGCATATGAAATCATGGGAAGCGGCTTTTGATGGGGTTTTTTCTTGCGGTGGTCATCCAGCCACCGATCGCACTGATCATGTGTTCCGAAAAAAAGAACATAAATAGTCTCTTTTTCCTTAATACTGACCAGGCGATACCCTCTTCCCAGATTGAATTTATAAAGATTTTTAATGCGGAGATCTTTTTTTCTGGAAAGCAGTCCGGCGCGGGATGGAGATATCCCTTCCTGCAAAGACCGGATAATGTCCTGCGCCCGTGATGCGGCAATTCCTGACGCATCATGGCAAAAAGATGTTCCTTGGATCTCTTTTTTTACTTTTTGATGGACATGGATCTGTTTAATCATACCTTGACTCCGGAAAACCAGCAGCCGTCACACGGCTATAGCTGAGGGCACAACTAACCGTTGTTGCCAAAATTGTTAATATTCAAACTTAAAAAGCCTGGATTTCGGGGATACGGATTGTCTGCCGGGATTTTAATCAGGCGGGGTCAACCGTTTTCCCCAAAGTGTTAAGCACCGGCCGGGCACGGGCAGCGCGTCTTTCAAACACTCATTGAAACTGGGTAAGACGGATCATGTTTTTTCCTTGAAACTGGATCAATTCAATTGTTTTTCCATAAGAGCTATTGGCCGTTAGCGTTCAACTGAGCGCTAACGTGTCCATTCGGAAATTTTTTATTTTCTGAATGGACACTGAATATAAAAGATGAGGTGATAAGGCAAATTGATAATACGAATAGCCTGGACAGGCAACATAGCATTTTTCGATAGGCCGGATTTGCTTCAAAAATTACTGGGTATGGAAAAGATGAGAAGGCCTCTATTCATTCATTTCAATGGTGACTTCATGAAAACCATGACCTGACTGATAACTTTTTTTCAATAGAATGAATGCCAAAGCAAGGGTTAAAAGTTCAGACAGGGGATAGGAAATCCAGATGCCTGCATCCCCCATGATTTTTGGAAGCGTTACGACAAATATATTGATCAGCAGCAGCCCCCGTAAGGATGCGATGATAAATGAGGTTCCGGCTTTCCCGATGGCGGTGAAATAGGTGGTGATCAGGATATTAAAACCATTGAGTAAAAAAGCTGCCGCAAAAATACCGGCCCCGGAAACGGCAATGGCGGTGAAATTCTCATTTCCTTTAGAAAAGGATGCCGCGATCATGGGAGATGTGAAAAGAACCACTGCCCAGCAGACCAGGCCGGTGATAAACCCTGAAACAAGTGCAATGTTCATGATCCGCTTGATATGATCACTCTTTTGGGCCCCGAAGCTGTAGCCTATAATGGGACCCAGCCCGATGGCAAATCCTGTGATCACCATGATCTGGACAAAAGCGATATATCCCAGGATAGTATAGGCGGCCACCCCGTCAACCCCCATCCGCGACAGGATAACCATGTTGAATACCCATGTGGTGATACCCGCAGACAACTGCCCCATCATTTCAGAAGAACCGTTGAAAAATATTCCACCGATATACTTAAAGTTCCATGTGAATTTAACAAACTGCAGCATTGAGCGGCCTGACAAAAAATAAAAGATGCCGCAGGCCAGGGGGATCATGACTGAAATTCCCGACGCCAGGGCAGCACCGTGAAGCCCCATCCCCAGGCGGGCAATCATGACATAGTCCAGGACCACGTTCAAGGTGTTGCCCAGCAGCTCAAACATCAGGGCAAGACCAGGTTTTCCCTGGGCCCGGATAAATATGGATAAGACGATATTGACCATCATGGCCGGGTAAAACCAGAGAATCGTCCCCAGGTAGGATCGAACAAACCGGGTCAGCACAGGACTGGTATTGATGATGTCCAAAAGAGGATTAAAAAAAAGAAAGCAGACCAGGGTTAACGCCGTGATGACCAGGCATGCCAGAACCATGGTGGCTGTGAAATGGGTGCCGGCCTGGGCCGGGTTTCCGGCGCCAAGTGCATGCCCCGCCTTGACAGCGCCGCCTACGCCGATCATGATGGCGGTTCCCAAAAACAGGTAAAAGACAGGCAGTGTCAGGTTCACGGCGGCCAGCCCCTCTTTTCCGATGATGTTGCCGATAAAAAGACCGTCTATGATGACAATGCCGGACGTTAAAAGCATTCCCAGTATGGCCGGCACGGCATAGGAAAAAAACTGGGCAGCGGGTTTTGATTCCAGGGCTTCAAAGTTATCTTGCATACAATTGTCCTCCATGTTGAAAATGAGGACAATTTACCGGGTATAAAAAATAATTACTTCTGAATTTGAGCCCTGTGGGATGGCAGAACCGGGATGCATAGATCCATAACAACAAAAATACCCGGGACTGACGTCCTGTGGTAGCGTTCAAAACACACACCCGGACCCATGATTTGCCCCCTGTGGGGCATCCAGACACCAAACAGGTCGCTGAAAATCCGGGGCAGTTCGCTGACATGGCCTTCAAACCGGTAACACAGATATAATCCGGGGGGAATCTTTTTGACGTTGTCACCCGCACATTTCATTGAATCGGTTACCCTGGCGCACAGGTCGTACTGGCACCTGTCCTCTCCTGCAATCAGGGGGTCATCATATGAAATACCATAAAATTCAATAGGGACATCAGGATATGATCGTTCCATTTTGTCACAAAATTTTTCCCATACAGGGGATAGATTCCGGTAGTTGCCTTTAAAGCGTTGATACGCAAGCCTGATTTCGGGGATCTCTTTAAAAGTTACCTGTTTGTCTATCTGCCTGAGAAGGGTTTGGGGTTTGTTTTTCTGCAGATTTAAAATTCGTTGAAGCATCTGTTTGCCTGCCGGGTTCAACGGCAGTTTGGGGTTGGCGCGAAATTGGGACGGGGAAAGGCCGTAATGGGTTTTAAACAGGACTGAAAAATTGGAAGAACTATACCCCAGTTCACTTGCAATATCGGTAATGTTGATATTGGGGAATTTAATCAGTTTGAATGCGGCCGCCTCAAGACGCAGCCGCTTGATAAAGGCGTAAATATTTTCCCCCGTGATCGATTTGAAAAGCCTGTTAAAGTAATACCGCGAAAAACAGCAGTGATCCGCAATCATCTCCACAGTTAGTTTTTCATACAGGTTATCAATAATAAAATCCACACCCTGGTTTATGATGGTGATATGGGTTCTGTTCACATTGTCTGATAATGGTGTCATCTGTTTTGGGTCTATTTAAGGAATTCTATACGCTTGATGAATGCGCCGGCTTTTCCCCTGTTTTTAGCCTTGGTGGTATCCATGGCCAGGGCAATACCCGATATTAAAGGGATTTCGTCTTTTTTATATTTCCTTTTGAATGCTTCAACCAGGTTGTATTCGGAAAGAATGGTTTCTCCCTCTTTTGGATTTGCCAGGCAGACGTAGCGCCCTGATTTTTGAAAATAACGGCCAGTGTAGCCCTTGCCGGGTTTTTCATCTTTCCCGAGAAAAAAGCCTATGAAATACGGCGTGTTGGGAATTAGAAAGTGGCCGCTTGAAATCTTATCGTAACCGAAAAAGACAATAACCATCAGGGCTTCGTTTCGAATCCCATCTTCATAGGAAGCACCTGCAGGATATTGGGACACTCCCCATTCAAGCCGTATGGAAGTGAACTCTTTCAAATCGACCCCTTCATTTAAGATGATGCCCAGCATTGACTGCTTGATATCAAGAACCAGGCCTTTGTGGCTGACCTCCAGATCAAGCTTTCTGCGATTTCTAGCGTCTCTTTCAAATTGAAACCCTTTTTTTTCCAGCCATTTTTCCACAGATCCATCTTCGTAGTCAGCGAAATCAATGGTGTGATTTATCTTCTGAAAAACATCTTTTTCCCCGGCTAATGCTTTATTTTGTCCTGAATAGGGGGGCAGGTTGAAGACTGATATCATGATGAGCCAAAATACAATAAAAATAGTTCTAACCGGCTCCATTGTTATTCCCTCATTTGTTTGCGGTTTTTTAAAGATGCATAATTTTTATCAGTCAGTACCATAAAACGCCAGCCATCGAAAGAAGCGGTCGATCGTGTGAGTGTTCATACTATCTAAGCAAAATCGGAATTTCAAGTGCAAGTTGACGGCCTGTGTCAATATCGTCAATCAAAAACCGCAGACTGTTTTCTGACTTGACCCTGATGTTGCAAAAAACAAAAAGGTTCCAGATCCAAGACATTCAGGGCTGAAACTATAGTGTGCTACCGTGAAGGCATGATAACGCAGGAGATGGAATTTTTTTGTTTTTCCCCTGCGGTAACAAAACGAATAGTAAAAGACTTCACATATGGTGAAATCCTGTAATCAGTGCTAATACGAGTAGACGGTCGACCACCTGTTCTATTTTCTATATTAGTGTCATTTTTTTATGCAACGTTAGGGTTGACCTTGGTCGACAAAAAACATACAAGATTAAGAACCGATGCGTGCTGGCAACGATAGCTTCCGGCTGTCAAAGCGTCGAAAAGAGAATTTCCCAAATTCAATCAATTATATGATTATTTAGAAAACCGGAGTATCTATATGAATGCAGGGATCAAAAAAAGAATGCAGGTTGTTAAAAGGATGATAGTGAGGCCTTATCTTCTGCTATTGGCTGTTTTTTTTATTATAGGCGGCTGCGGCTCCCATTCAAGGGTTCACAACACATTCAACGATTCCCTGAAAAATGAAAGAAGATATACCGCCAATGACATCCATCATTTTTCAACAAAGGGTGATATCTTCCTTGCATTGTCGTTTTCAGGCGGGGGAACCCGGGCCGCTGCCTTCTCCTACGGCGTATTAAGTGAGCTGCGGGATACTCTGATCACTGAAGATAACAATCAGATAAGACTTCTGGATGAAGTGGATTATATCAGTTCCGTATCCGGCGGCAGTTTTACATCAGCCTATTATGGTCTGTTCGGAGATAAGATATTTGAGGATTTTGAAACCGTTTTTTTAAGGCAGAATGTTCAGAAAACACTGATAAACAGTATTATCAGCCCCATCAACTGGTTCCGTCTTTTTTCCTCCGGGTTTGACCGCACAAGCCTTGCCATTGAATATTACGACGATTATATTTTCCAGGGAAAGACATTCGGGGATATCAATAAACAAGGTCCTTTTATCCAGATCAATGCAACAGATTTGAGGACCGGACAGTCTTTCGGGTTTACCCAGGAATCATTTGACCTTTTGTGTTCCAATTTAGACGATTTTAACGTGGCCAGGGCTGTGGCTGCTTCTTCTGCCGTTCCTGTCGCCTTTGCGCCCATTACCTTAAAAAATTATCCCGGGTGTGAAGACGATTTGCCCTTTTCGGGTGAGACCTTTGAAACCGATATCTCAGATGATATCCGGATGCAGGGCCTGGTAAGAGACATGTCTACCTTTTCAGACAAGGAGCACCGAAAATATATACATCTGGTGGACGGGGGGATCGCGGATAATCTGGGTGTAAGGTCCATGGTGTACCGCATGCTGCTTTTAAACGAACTTCGCAAAAAGAGCAGGGCCATGAAAGTAAAAGACATGATAACACCCAAGTACTTTGTGGTCATTGTTGTCAATGCCGAGACCAGTAAGGCTCTGCCCATGGAATTGAGCCCTGATGCACCTTCTGCTGCCCAGGTGATGGGTGCGGTCAGTTCCGCTCAAATTTACCGTTATAACCTGGAAACCATATCCCAGACCCGAAAGTTATTTAGTGACTCGGCAAAGAAATTATCCAGTGAGGGAAAAGAAGTCCAACCCTATTTTATCGAGTTGAAATTCAATGACATTCTGGATGTGAAAATGCGAAATGTTTTTAATAATATGGCAACCAGTTTTTCCCTGCCCGATGAGCAGGTTGATCTGCTTATTGAATCGGGCCGCCAGCTTTTAAGGAATGCACCGGAATTTCAAAAATTTTTACAGGACTTAAAAAAGGACACCCAATAGTTGCCTGCCAAAATTTCGCGCATAAAGAAATTGTATTCATTTTTAACTTGAATTGTAAAACACAAAATAATATAGACAACGATGAGAACGTTCACCTGAAGGATCTGACTAACCTAATAAATATAGATTTTAATTAATTCGTACAAACATCATAAGGAGTATGGAAATGAAAACTGACAAAAAAATGGGTGCCATGGTTAAGCTGCTTTTACTGATTATGATATGCCTGGTCACAATGGGTTCCCAGTCACTGGCCCGGGCCGGTGGGTCTGACTGGAAGTTTGGTCTGGGCACGGGATTTTTTGGTTTGAACCTTGATGGCACGGTGGGGATGGATCTTACCCTGATCGATACGGCAGTAGAAGTTGATGTTGACATGAGTGCCAGTGATGTACTGGATGTCATGGAGACCGCGTTTGGAATTGGCGGATATGCGACAAACGGCACCTGGCTGATCGATTATACTGTTGAATACCTTAAATTAGAGGATGGAGACTCTTTTGCCGGCACTTTAAGCCGTGCCGATCTCAAATTCGAAGCCAAAGGGTTTGAAATCATGGTGGGATATCCTGTGTTGAAAAATTCCAGTATCATCGTAAATCTCCACGGTGGTGTCCGGTATACGAATCATGAGATGGTAAGTTCTATTGTTTATGGCGGCACAACATATCGAAAAGATCTTGATAATGACTGGGTTGACGGTCTGGTCGGCGTATCCGCAAGGGTTCCCCTGGGCGCGACTGTCAGCTGGGACAATTTCGTGAATGCGGGATATGGCGGGTCTGACGGCACATACCGGGCTGTTACAGGCCTGACATGGCGATTCCATAAAAACTGGTCAACCACCTTTTTTGGAAAATATACAGCCGTGGAATTTGAGAACAGCTCTAAGGGCGCAGCTGACTGGTATTTATATGATGTTGATGAGTTCGGGCTGGGTATCAATATTATTTACCATTTTTAATCATGATTGGGTTTAATTCCCCGCCGCTTGCGGCGGGTAGTTGATTGGGTTAAAAAGAATTGCGGGAATCGTGTTCTTGCTGCTCCAATAATTGTTGACTAAAAAACAACGCCAAGGTGGCCTCTAAAGGAAAACAGGATTCTTGCGTATTCCAGCTTGTTTATCGCGCTGGTTCTTCTGGCTATTGTTTTAAAACATTTCCAGGCTGTGCTAAAGCCGCTTGCCCTTGCGGCCCTGCTTTTTTTCCTGGTAACCCCCCCCCTTTGCTATTCGCTCTTTTTTCGTTCCTGAGCCTTCTTTTTTTCATAGTCTTCGCAGGGAGAGGCCCCCTCATTCTGGGTTATCATATCCTTTATCAAGCCCACAACAACCTGGCCTGCAAACAGATACGGAGAAAAAATCAGGCTGCCGTATTGTGTTATCGCAGATTTCCACGGCAGCACCGTGATGGATGGATCGCTCAAAGAGCCTTTGATCTTGACGGGTTCTGCACTGGTTATCAACCTTGATTTCTTTTTGGGCAAAAAAACATAATCGATTTGTTCCTGTGCAAGATTAACAATTCCTTCCCCGGCAATGGTGATATCTTCAGTGTCGATGAAAAATGCATCCGTGGCGAGTACGCCTTTTTTTATGTTGAAATCAATGACACCGCAATTGATGTCGGCATATTTGTCCCCAATGGTTTTTTTAAATGTCCAGCCGATGAGATCGACAAAAAGCATATCAGCCAGTTCCGTTCTGACTTTACCGTTTTTGATGACCATGTAAATGTCGCCGTCCATATTGGAAATCAGTTCATGCTCGCTTTTTCCCATTGCGGTTAAGGCGATATCAACATCAATATCCGCATCAAAATCATCTTTGGTCTTTGCCTGTTCCATTGAGAGTGCCTGGTATGGATTAATATTTTCCCCAATCGCTTTGATATTCAGCCTGGACTTGTTTTCCATGTTAAAAAGCAGGTCAAATTCGAGCTTTCCCTGGGGGAAATTAAGCCTGGCCGGCCTGACGGACAGATGGCCGGATTCAAGATCAATCTTGAAATATGCAGACTCAAAACGGGATCGTTCTTTTTCAAACGATTTTATATCGAAAGAAAGATCAACATCGATTTTTTTGAGCCAGCCAAAATCTATGGATTCCCGGGAGAAAAAATATGGGCTGTCATCTTTTTCATCGCTGTTATCCGTATCTTTAAAGTCCGCCAGATCCGGAAAGAAAAAGTTCTCTACTTGGACCTTCCCATTAACCTGAAGCGGCGTGTTAAGGAAAAAAACGGTGTTGGTCGCTTTGATTTTAATTTTGTCAACAGACATGGTTGAGGTAAACAAAAGCTTTTCATTTTGTTTTGTCATCACACTATTCAGTTTGACAGGACCGATGGCCGGCCATTTTTGATCAAAAAAAGCGCCGATTTTTTTTAAATTGGGTCCGTTTAACCGCGTTGTCAGTGACAATGTGTCGATCTTGTCAAAGTCTTCAAATTGCCCCGTGATACCCAGGTTGATGACGGTTTTGCCCTTGTCGCGAAATCTTGTTTTAAATGAAATATCCTTTGCGCAAAATTTTTCGCTGTTCCCGATGATTGTGGCGTTTGCCCTGAAATCGCCCATGGAAGGGATGGTGGTCTCTAAAGAGAACAGGTCTGTCAGCAAAGCGGTATCACTGCCCGATGCGGTTGCCCAAAGCCGGATGTTATCAAGGGACGGTTCCGGGAAAAGCACAACCTGAGAAGCAGTGCCGGTAAACTTTAATTTCAGCGGTTTCGTCTCTCCAATCCGGATATGAATATCATTGAGCCTGTGCAGCTTGGAAACAGTATGAAGCCGGGCCCGGGCAACTATGTCGCCAAGCTCGGGCAGCTGTTTTTCAAGTATCGGCTCAAGGGATTTTATATTCCGGCTTTTCATGCTGAGTGCCAGGTCAATGTTTTCCATGGGATCAATCTGATCCCAGTCGCCACACAAAATATGACCGGCCGCTTTCATATAATCCCCATGGTCGTTTTTCACAGACAGATCAATTTTATTGAATTGTAACCTCTGGGTATCGCCCTGGATTTTGAATGCTATATTCAACGGTTCTTCTACGGGCAGGTGAAGGCCAAGCCGTTCACCCATGAGTGATGTTTTTTCTGACATCATGACCACATCCAGGTTATAACCGCTGTTGGAGCGATCCGGATCCAGGGGGACTTTGGCGATGCGGCCCTTCAGGTCAACCTGGATCCCATCCTTGTCTGAGGTCTTAACGATAATGCTTTCAAGGGAGGGGTCTCCTTTTTTTGAATGGATCTTGACCTTGCCGTTAATGGCACCCAGTTCCGGTACGTCATCAAAAAGAAGCATGCGGGCCGAACGGGTAGTGGGACCGGCAAACACCAGCGACATATCAATGTTTTCAGGGGTCAGGCCGGTTTTACGGTTTTTCAAATCCAGCTGCCCCAGAAGATTGAGATCAAGAAGGTCAGCTGTTTTTATATCCAGCCGGCATCCTTTCAGTGTCACATTTTGATTGTTACCGGATATCTTTGTTGAAAGGGCCATACTCTTTAACGGGGGTAAATAATCGGAAAGAAAAGGCGGCAGCCCTGTGGCATTGGCTTTTACGCCAGCTTCAAAGGTCATTGGCGTCACAGAAAAATCAATCATGCCTTCCGTGGACAGGTGTGACAACCTGGTTTTTATATCCAAAGACAACGGCAGCTGTTTTGCTTCCAGTATTTCCTGTACCCTGGGAAGGGTGGCGGTGATATCAAAGAGTTCGCCTGGAGCCTGGATTTTTAATGTGCAGTAAAGTTTGTCTGCATCAGGCACTGCTTTAATATTAAACTCTTTGATATTCATTTTAGACAGGTTTAAAAATTCCTTGTTTGCATGAATAATAGAAACTTTAGAAATTTTAATATTGCTTAATACCGGTATGAAGGGAAATGATTCCGCCAGGGTCTGCTCTTTCGGGGTGTCGCTTTTTAAAAGTTCAATCCGGGTATCCCCCAATGTCAGCAACGGGATTTCCAGTTTGCCGGACAATAATCCGGGCAGGCTGACCTGAAGCTTAAATGAGCTGCTTTGAATTGTAAAGTGTTCATTTTCAAGAATAAAATCGTCGAAATGGATGGCAGGTGACAGGGTTCGCGACATTTTTGCATCTTTGCGATACTCAACCCGGGTACCTGTGGCGGCTTCAATCATATCTGCGACCCGTGAAATCAATATCTCATCACTGATAAATAGGTAGGCTCCAACGCCCCCCAGAACCAGAATGGTAAAAACAAAGAGAGCAGAGATTAAAATTCGTTTTATAGTTTTCATGATTTTCATTAATCGCGGCATGGCCGCCAACCCACCATCAAAGCCAAGCAGGATCAGTGCTCACATAAATATTCAACTGATATTTTTAAATATACCAGGTCACTGTCCTGCTGCTAAATTCTTGTTGTTCAATGCAAAATGCTTTTTTACATTCCCCGTACTTCATCCAGTCTCATCCGGAACCGCTTTGCCCAGTGATCAAAAGCCTGTTTTGTATCTTCCCACTTTCCTCTGAAAGCCATCTTGCCGCCCTGTCGGCGGTCAACAGCCGCAGCCAGGCGATCTCCGGTAACCGAATCAAGGACCTCCATTTCTGTGGCAGCCTCCCCGGTTCCTAAATTGTCATCACTGGCCTGTTTGGTGATACCGGCCACAGCCATACCGATGGGGATGATGCTTGACATGGTGTTTGAAACCGGCTTGCCCGGCTTCAGACCTGAGATGGCCACCCGCACCCGCAGAACCCCGGGGCCCGGCTTGTCAACCAGTGTATAGCCGTCTTTTACGGCATCCATCAAAGCTGTCTGATAGTACTCGGTGAGTTCAGCGAGCAATGCTGGATCGATTCCCTTGTATTCAGCATCATCACTGAGCATGACCATAACCCGTTCAAACATGATGCTGTCATAGGGTTTGAAATTGACATCCTGTTTGACATGGACCCAGATCGCCTCATCATCGCCACCCGGTTGAAGGGCACTGTAATCACCCAGAAAACCACTTGTTTTAACCTCTTTCATGCTCCCGGCGGAGCAGCCGACCAAAAGAATACAGAACAGGGCGAACAACGTGAATTTTGAAAATTTCATAATTTGGTCCTTTTTTCAGATAGGCGTTAATTCATAGATGGATCGTATAGATTGGTGTATCAAACATGCTGCTTTTTTTCAAATGGAAATAGTAGAAACAGATTTCCGTTTTTTACAGGGTTGTCGCGGATAGCAAGGTTTTAGAGATATTCCCAAATTATCATATCTTATATAATACGGTGCTGTGTTGCAAGGACCGCTGCCTGGGTTCTATCGTTGACCCCCAGTTTATTAAAGATATTGATCATGTGGCTTTTTACCGTATGGGGGCTGATAAAAAGAAGCCCTGATATTTCATTGTTGGTATTTCCCTTTGCGATGAGTTCAAGGATTTCAATTTCCCGGTGTGTGAGATTGAAACTGTCCGTGTTTGGCAATTCCAACGAATTTGAGGAGTTCTCTAAGGCCCCGGGATTTTTTACAGATGCCTCAAGTTCAACGATTCGGTCCTGCAATGCCTTGATCCGGGCTTTCATCCCTGTGGTACTGATGGGCAGATTCACAGCGTCAGTGATATCACCGTTGCTGTCAAGAATGGGGAATTGCGCGGTTTCACCGGCAGGTGAGGCAAGACCGGGGCATTTGTCGGCAATTGCCTTGCCCCGGCTCAGATCTGCGGCAAAGGCCAGGCAGGTCAGGTACCCGCATTTTTTGCAATTGGTTTTCGGGAGAATTTTTAAAATATCGGTGACAGGGATCTGTTTTATCTGATCATGGTTGGGCCTGATATCTTTTTTCCGGTCATGGATCCGGTTTAAAAAATCGATGAATCCGGGTATGAACTCTTTGGCCGCTGCCCGGCTTTCAAAAAAATGGACAGCCACCGTGTCAGGATGTAAAAAACAGCGGTATCCGTCAAACAAAAATCTTACATGCTCCGGGTTCTCATAAAAAAGGGCATCGTCCAGTTCCGCGTTGATAAAGGCAAAGAGCTGACGCACATCACGGTCCAGCCTGAAAGAGGCGGACCATATTTTTGCGCTGGACTGGTCAATATCTGCCGAATCCGATGAAGGGTCAATGGGAAAGGCAATTATGCAGTGAAAATTTGAATATTTTTTTATAAACATCTAACCTTTTTCCTTCCTTTATCGTGATTCTCAAAAATATGTTCTGGGAAAAAATCATATAAGAAAAGAACCACCTTAAGGCAAATCGATTGTCTTTTAACGGGTTTTACAATTTGAGTGATAAAAAACCGTATTCGTGTATCAGAACGTTTATCTGCGATTTGCCATATTCACTTCATTAGTCGTTAGAATGGAAAAAAACAAGTCCAATTATGCAAAACCCCCCAAATGGGCGATGAAAAAAAATTAAAATAGTTGATAATGATGTTTAACAAAAGACAGCTTTTTGTGGGTAAATGAAAATTCGCCATTAAGGAGGAAAATATGAATGATGTGTATGAAAAAACTTACCAGTACTATCTGTCCCAATTTGACAGCCTGGATCTTGAATCCCTTGTGACAAAACTGGGTGTTCACCCGGACAAGGATGGTATCGTTGTGCCGCTGTTCAAAAGACCGTACAGGGTTTCTGCCAAGGGTGTCACCGATCCATCCGGGAACCGGCCGGCCCTTTATGTGTCTATTATTCTTTTCAAATATCTTTATATGTGCCCGGACGCTCCCCCGCAACAGCGGGAATGGGCATCTTACAGGGATTTAAAGGATTCAGGACCCTTAGGCACCTATTTCGCCAATGATATCGAGCGTCCCATTGCCGAACATTTTTCAGGAAAACCCAGGGAGATGGAAAAGGTGTCTAAAAAACTTGGGGGATATCCCGCCGATCTTGAGAGCGCCTATGATCTGGCCATTCAATTTGATGCCCTGCCACGGCTGCCGATTGTCATGCTGTTTAACGATGCTGATGATGAATTTCCCGCTGCATGTTCCCTTCTTTTTGAAGCATGTGCCGAAACATACCTGGACCCGGAGTGCCTGGCAATGGTGGCCGGTTTTCTTGTACAGGATTTGAAGGGAGCAGGGGAGTGATACCCATTTACGGCACCTCTAATTTACGGTTTGGAAAATAAAAAAGGAATTTAAAATGGAAAAGAAAAATGTAGCCATACTGATATTTAACGATGCTGAAGTTCTCGATTTTGCAGGACCTTTTGAGGTGTTCTCGGTCACGGATGAACTCAACGATCATACCTTGCTGAATGTTTATACCGTGGGCCTGACCGATAAACCGGTCACGGCGAAAAACGGCCTGAAAGTGATTCCTGATTTTTCCCTCAAAACCTGTCCCGCACCCGATTTGCTGATCATCCCGGGTGGCGCCGGAACCCGTGCTTTGCTCACAGATCAACCATTTTTGTCCTGGGTTAAGAGGGCCGCGCCTGCCTGCAACAATATCCTGTCAGTCTGCTCAGGCGCTTTAGTTCTGGGTGCAACAGGGTTACTCAAGGGGTTGAAAGCCACCACCCACCACCAGGTCTTAGATGAGTTAACAGCCCTTGCCCCGGATACACAGGTGGTCAGGAACCAACGGTTTGTGGACAATGGGAAAATCCTGACATCTGCCGGTGTCGCCGCCGGAATTGACATGTCTTTATACATGATCGGCAGGTTGTATGGTGACGATATGGCTGTGGCTGCAGCGCACTATATTGAATACGAATATACCCCGGTGCAGTAAAGTCGCCAGGTTTTATAAATGGCCTGTCCGGTTCCCGTGGTTTATCCCGGAACCGGCTGGCCTTTAGTGCCCGGGAAATTGTGGTTATAGCAAATCGCAGAAATATTTTCCGATACACGAATACGGTTCTCTATCACTTAAATTTTAAAGTCTGTTGAGTGGCAAACTATTTTCCTCTAGGTGATTCTTTTCTTATACGATTTTTTTAGAATCACTTTAGCCATTATTTGAGGGAGAGCCATTTGTCCAGCATCTGTGACAGTGCTTTTGATTTAACCGGTTTGGTCAGATAGTCATTCATGCCGGCACTGATGCATTTGTCGCGATCCCCCTTCATGGCATGGGCGGTCATTGCGATGATCGGAACTTTGTGGTTTTTTACATTGGAGTTCTGGCTTCGGATTCTTTTTGTCGCTTCATACCCATCAAGTTCAGGCATCTGGCAGTCCATGAACACAAGGTTGTAATCTGTTTTTTCCAATGCATTGACAGCATCCAGCCCATTGGTGGCAGAATCTGCCCTGTATCCTATTTTGCTGAGCATTTTAAGTGCCACTTTCTGGTTTATCAGGTTATCTTCAACAAGCAGGATACGCACTCTTCTGCGTTCGTCTTCTGACAGGGAGTACTGGGTGATAATTCTATGGGACGGGACCCGCGCTGTTTTAGTTCCATGGCGGCTGCTCACCGTTACAAGGCAGGCATGAAGCTGTGCCATCTTGACCGGTTTGTTCAGGTAGGCATCAAAACCGGCTTTTTCCAATTGTTTAACATCGCCTCTGTCCCCCATGGAACTCATCAGCACCATTCGGGTTTCATTGATACCCGGGTGCGCTTTGATTTTTTGTCCCAGCTGTTTTCCATCCATTTTTGGCATCTGCATGTCGATGATGGCAATTTCAAAAGGGGCTTTACTGCCCGCAGCCTGTATCAGTTTCTCAAGGGCCTTCTTGGCATCCGGTGCTTCATCATACTTGCATTTCCACGTTTTGAGCTGCTCTTTGACAACAAAGCGGTTTGTTGTGTTGTCATCCACAATCAGGATGCTCTTTCCCTGGATGCTTTTTGAAACCGGGAGGGCTTCCGGCATTTTATCCTGCAGTTCGAACCGGGCTGTAAACCAGAATTCCGATCCGGCATTTTCTTTACTGATCACGCCTGTTTTACCACCCATAAGCTTGGCAAGTCTGCGTGAGATCGTCAGCCCGAGCCCGGTGCCGCCATATTTCCGGGTGGTTGAGCTGTCTACCTGGGAGAACGATTTAAAAAGCCTGTCCAGCTTATCATCCGGAATCCCGATGCCTGTGTCCTTTACCCTGAATCTGATACAGGCCTGCTGCTGCGTTTCGTCTTCCAGCTCAACGTAGATTATGATTTCACCCTCATGGGTAAATTTTACGGCATTCCCTGCAAGATTGACCAGGATCTGCCGGACCCGGCCCGGATCTCCTTTCAGCAGAGAAGGGACATCCGGATGGATGACCGTTACATATTCTAGCCCTTTTTCATTCGCCTTTATCGCAACAAGATCACTTATGGAATCCAGGGTTACCCTTAAATCAAAATCTATGATCTCAAGGTCAAGCTTTCCAGCCTCGATTTTTGAATAATCCAGGATATCATTTATCAGGGCTAAAAGAGCATCCCCGCTGGTCCGGATAGTCTGGGCAAACTCAAACTGTTCTTCGGTCAGCGTTGTGCCTAAAAGAAGCTCACTCATACCAATGACGCCATTCATGGGGGTTCGTATTTCATGGGACATATTGGCCAGAAATTCACTTTTGGCCTGGTTGGCGCTTTCTGCCCTCTCTTTTGCCAGGATCAACTCCCGGTTAGCGTTTTCAAGGTCAATGGTTCTCTCTTTGACCCGTTGTTCCAGTTTGTCATGGGCATCCTGCAATGCCGTGAGCAGGCCCTCTTTTTCATCCATGTTCTTTTTAATGGAATCAATCATTTGCTTGAGAATGAGGCCCAGTGCCTTGGTTTCGCTTGTCCCTGTAATGGGGATGTTTGCCGATAAAATACCTTTCTCTTCAATCCCTTTTGCCGACACCATCAATTCGCTCAAAGGGCGGGTCAATGTCCTGGAAAGAAGTGTGGATAACAGTATGGAAAAAATAAGGAAGACACAGGCCAGGTAAAAAATTGTTTTCACAAGGGGGTTTAAGGCGCTTTCGATTTCATCCACATATACGGAACTTGCAATGTACCAGTCCAATGCCGGGAAATATTCCACATAGGCTCTTTTAAGAAAGCTGTAGTCACCCTTATGGGCCGGCGGCTTGTCCCATACATATTCGAATGCTTTGTCCGGTGTTTTAGAGGCAAGTATTATTTCCTGCAGCAGGGGTGCGCCTGTGATCGGATTTTTCAGGGTGCTGCCGTCTGTTCCGGCAAGAACAGGGTGGACAAGAATCTTCCGGCTGCCGTCGAAGATGTACATGTACCCGCTTTTGTCCAGCCGTATCTTTGAAAAGGTATGCTGCAGTTCCGCCACAATCGCGTTCAGCCTTTTTTGAACGTCCGCCTCAATGTCATCAATATAGACACCGGTTCCCAAAACCCAGTTCCAGGGTTTGAACAAGGCCACATAGGATATTTTTGGCTGATCCGCTGTCAGGCCGTCCTCGGTGGGTTTGGGCCACAAATAATCCACATATCCCTGTCCCTTGTCAAGACAGACGTCAACAAAGGCCTGGAACAGGTTCTGCTTGATACCAAGTGCGCAGTTAAATTTGGGATCGTCCAGTACCGTGCCGTCAAGACCCGGTATTGTGGTATGCATGACCATTTTGGGTATGGGCCGCAGAGTGTCATTGATCCACAGATATCCCACACCCTGATCATACCGCATGTTTTTAATGATATTGATCGCTTTTTGTTTGGCCTGATCCTCGGTGAAATTATCCTTTTTGTAGTTACGGTGGATTTCATCAATGGCGGCGATGGCTACGGAGACAATGCTTTTCAGCTGTGTTTTTCTCATTTCAAGGGCGGTGTCTTTGTGGAAAAGTAAACTTTTATGTTCATTCTCAACTGTCAATACCACAGTATTGAGCATATTCCTGGCACTTTCATCCTGAAGTTGGGACAATGTTGTCAAAGCCTCTTTTTGAACAAAATAGATGATACCGGTAATAGTTAATATTACGATGGAAACTACGATGAGCAGTATTCTTGATCTCAAAGACTGAAGCATTGGCTCCCCTTTGTATGATAAACTTTTTGATCTGCTGATATTATTTTAGTATCGCCGTAAAGGATCTGGCGATTATTGTTCAATGAGAGATATCTTTAAAATATTCTGTATCGTTTCGTATGTCAAGACAGTTGTCATCAGTCCCGGTTATGGAAGAATTTTTTTAAGGGGGATGATGATCAATGAAGCAAGGCGTTGCCGACAGGGCATTTGCCTCAATAATGGCTGCTATTCCTTCAATTATTTAAAAAAATTATACCCCGAACCAGCGCCTGAATTCCAATGTCAGTTTATGGTTCTGATCATCACTTAAGGAATCGGCAAAGGCAGCCAGACGAATGGAGATGGTTTTCCCGTTTCCCCATGGCCACCAGGCACAAAGAAGGATGCCGTCAATGCCAGGATCTGTGGTGAACAGTTTTTGCCCCGAATTTAATCCCCCGAAATAATCAATGATAATGCGGATCGGATCCGGTGCAGAACCGGTATTGTCATGCGCCCATGCAATATCCATCTGACGGGATAGTTTTAGTTGTATGCTTTTAGCCTCTTTCACGTCAAATTCCGCAAGAACCGTTTCAAACCTGTTGTCCCACTTCCATGTGAGCTGATCTCCCAGATTGTCAATGATCCACCCGCATCTTTTCTTAAGCAGGGATGTGTCGTAGTCCAGCATTTAAACGTCCTTTCCATAGGGTTAAAAATCATAAAAGACAATGAATTGCAGAGATGGCAGTATATCAGATTTTTCTCAGATTGGCAGGCGAATCCTATCAAAAAACATTTTTCAAAGATCTCTTCAGTTCTTCAAACGTCTCTTGTGTTTTGAACAATGGAAATTGATCAACTGGTTTTAAAAGCTTTCTCATTGCAGGCTAATTCCACTAATAGCTTCTAATATTTCAGAATGGTTTGCTATAAATTGAAATACCAAATTGGTTCATAATGGAAAAGGCTATTTCCAAATTCTCGAATTTTGTCTTTCCCTGTAACGAAGAATATTCTGATCTTACATAACTATTTGTGGCGTTCTGGATAGAATTTCGAAGAGCTACCTCTAATCCCTGCAATACTGGAAAAGACTTTCGCTTAATATTACATTCCAGGAATAATGAAGGTATGCTTCAAACAGTTTACAAGAACCTTTTTTGATTCTGCCCACTGCAATCCGTTCAAATGAAAAATACAAGCAAATAGCATACAGTGCCGATAAAGTGACCAACTTGCCTATTTTGTTTTTTAGAAAATTTCTGTGATTTTGAAGAGTGATAGTGAAAAATGAATAGATATTGAGAAACGATTAAAAGTTTCTCTTTACTTTTATCGTATTAACTTAACTTTGTGCCTACAATGCCGGGGAGGATCAGTTTTAATCATTCGGTCTTTCCTTATTTTTGCTTTACCTTCAGGAGATACTTTCCTTTTGTTGGACCTGGATCAGGGGAATACAGTCTCTATCTCATACCATGATACTGCAATTGCGCAATAATTATGCATGATCGCAGCGCTGAATTTTTTTTCTGTTTGAGAGAATCAACCTAAGATATTGATATATAAAAGACTTTTTACGCTTTAAAACTTGGGTATGGTAATTGCTATACCTTAAGAGTTTAAACTGTTAACGATTTTTTTTAAAGCTATGGGTATGGGTAATTATGAGTACAACGTATCAAAATTTAAAAACTGTAAAGGTCTTTTATCTTTTATGGTTTTTTGCACCGGTCAGTTTTATAACAATGATATTATGGGTGATGAGTCGGAATATTATAACCATCGTTACATATTTTAATTCCGCCCCTCTGATTAATGGGTTTATCCTATTTGCCTTCGGGATTTGCTGTTGCATAACCAGCTGGTGGTTATCTCAGGAAGCCCTGTGGTCATACACAATTGAGAATGCATTTGCCCGGGGTAGACATGCGAAGGATTTCTCAAAATTCACAATACATTTATTTCTGGGGAAATTTTTTAAATCTGTTGAGTTGTCCAATTTGGTGGATACATTTTCCTTCCGGAAAAAATGCAGCAGCGATCAATTGATGATAGAATTCGACCGCCTTTTTGGTAGAGCTACCACGGTTTTACGTTATCTTCCTTCGGCTATGGTGACACTTGGGCTGATCGGTACCTTTTTAGGACTGAGCAAAACTGTTTCTGAGCTTGCCATTATGATGCTCAACATGAGTTTAGAGGCTGATGTCTCGGCCAGCATGGAGAACATGATGAGCGGTCTGGCTCAATCAATCCAAGGCATGGGCGTGGCCTTTCATACCTCTCTTTTTGGTGTAACCTCAAGTCTTGGCGCCGGACTAATGCTGCTTCTTTATCAAAAGGGCGGTGCTTTTTTTGAGAGACGGATCTGGAATCTGGCGGATTCAGCCGGTATGATCGTTGATGATCGGACCGAGGTTCTTGCCGATGCACTTCTAGAGGCCAGTGAGGCCGTTTATCAATCTGCTACTATTTTGAATCGGAGCATGGATGAAACAAGGGACACTTTTAAACAGACCAGACAGGCACATTTAAGTCTTCTTAGGGAACAGACTGAATGCGCTGAAGAGATCTCACGGTCCATGAGTCTGCAACTTGACAAGGTTACCGGTACCGTGGAAAAAGGTGTAACCAATCTATTTGCCGCGTGCAAAACAATTGAAAATAGTTTTAATCAGGCATTCAGCAGATCTTTAGACCGTACGGAAAAGTCTTTTTCAATAACCCTTGAAAAAATTACAGAGCAGACACTGTCCGTCATGGAATCCCAGGAAAAGGGGAATATGATTCTTTCAGAGGGCATTAATAATGTAATCCTATCTGTGAAGGAAAGCCGTCACGTTATTGAACAGGCATTTTCACAGATCTCCAATGAGATTGGCAGGGTTTCGGAAAGGCTCGACCATGCGGCCCAGTTCAACCATGACATGATTGAGCAAATCACCGTTTCTGTGGCCCTGGCAAAGAATGATGTTATCCAAGCGGTGGATCGAGGTAATAACCACATTGCAGGATCACTGGATAAGATGTCGACCCATATTGGGTACATCAAAACAGAGCTTTCCAACTGCGTTTCCATTTTCGATGAGCATCTGACCGGAATATCATCCAGGATGGCAGAAGACGCGGAGCATGTCAGCAAACGGGATGAAGTGTTGCTGCAATGGCAACAGGTAATGTTTGAGGCCACCACTGAAATATTGGAGGTGGTTTCCTCTGTCAAAGACAGTGTCTTAAGCTTTGAACAAACTTCTTCTCATTTACTGACCGTTCATCAAAACCGCCTGGACCAGATTATCGATATTTCGGCAGGTATCGGGTCCGACCTGGACAAGCTTGCTGTTTTAGGGAGTGAAAAGTGGGGTGCTTTTGATGCGGAATTTCATTCGGCCAATAATGCGCTGCATATTTTGATAAAACAAGCAGAAATGGCTGAAAAAAATCAGGGAATATCCCTGGCGCGGCAACTGGCAGCCTTTAAGGACCTTCAACAGCTACTGAACGATGTTCGCGGCTTTATGGAAGTCAGTGTGGAAAAAATCTGTAATACCCATGCAAATGATGAGAAGAAAATGATGTTCACAAAAAAGGGTAGGAAATTGCGGCTCACGGAAAAAATAACTCCAATAAAAAGGGATCGCACCGGGAATACTGTCTTTGGAATTTTCAGATCAATGATAAAAAAAATAAGGCCGAAAAATTAATTATGGTAATTTATACATATGCATGGATTCTTCTTTTCTTTTTTTTTTCAAACCCGTTGGGAATGGCGTATGATAATGGAAACGTCCTGACTGATAAAAATCAGAATATAGACCATGAAAAAATTGTAGACAAATTCATAAGTATCGATGATGCGTTAGACCTTGCCATCGCGTCCCATCCAAAGATCCAGTCCGTTGCTGCCGACGTTAACCGGGAAAAAGCACTCTGGGAGGCGGAAAAGAACAATTGGCATCCCACCATTTATCTTGAGGCTAACCGGAGCGAAAAGGATCCATCTTCAGATGACGATTCTAAGCAACGTTACGGGGTCTCTTTGCAGCAGGATCTGATATTTTCAAAAATGGGCATAGAGAGAAGCATTGCATTTGAAAAATACCAGCTGCAGAACATCAATTACAAGAATGAGAAGCAAAGCATTGCTCTGGGGGTTGCAATTATTTATATTGAAGCATTGCGGAACCGTGAATTACTCATGCTTATAAGAGAGTATCGGGAGCATCTTGAAAATCTAAAACTGATTTATAAAAAAAGAGAACAAATGGGGGTTGATTCCAAGATCCCATCCAAGATTCTGGATATCTCAATCAAACAAAATACATCGGAACATGACCTTCTCGAAACCAATATGAATGATAATCTGTTTCTTCTTGCCGTCAATACAAGTGTGCCAGAAATCAAACCAGGGACTCTGGTCGCGATGAATATAAAGGTTTTTAATCAGAGCAACAAACGGCTTCTTGAGCTCGCTTTGCAACAAAACTACTCCTTGCAGCAGGCAAAGATAGCGGTTAAGAATGTGCAATTGAGTGCTAAAAGAAAGAACTGGGATCTATATCCTGACTTTTTGATCGACACGTTTGTTCTTAATAATCATGACTTTAATGGTAAGCAGACAATAGAATCAAGTATCAATATCCGATTAAAATGGAAACTGTGGGATGGGGGAAAAATAAAAAATGAGCTGTTTGCAAAAAAATACGAATTGAAGGCAGCCCAAGAAAATTTCAAGGAGAGAGAGCTGACGATACGCAATGAATTTAAAAAGTTTATGAGTTCTTACAAAACATCTTTGTCTGAAAATCGTTCCGCAATGATTGCCCGTGACAGTGCCATCGACCTGGTTGAACTGCAAAAGCTCAATTTTATTGATTTTTCAGACAGTATGATAATACAGATTCAAACCACCCTACGCGAATGGCATCATAGTGCCAAACGTGTGATCGATTCTAAATTTAATGCCTTGATAAACTACTATCGCATAAAAGCCTTAGTCGGAGAAATATAGTGACTCAGGATGCCGATCAGAAATTTCAGATTTTAGTTCAACGTGCTTTTGAAGTGCTGGGTGTCCCTATTTTTTCAAACCAGGTATCAACCTTTCTTAGGAAAAAAAATGGATACTATGTAATGAAGCTGCCAGATATTTACAGTTTGAAAATGGGATTCATCAAAACCCTGCAGAAAGAAGACTTAAAAAAAAATAGTCGCGTTTTTATTGTTACGAATGGGAAAACAGATATCCTGCTGGCAAGGGATGCTGACTTGAGGCAGGAATGTGTGACAGTTGAAGGACCGGATGGACAGGAACAGACCCAACCGCTCGCCTTGATATATGGCAGATCCTGTTATTACATCTTTCGGACAGGCACTATAAATAATTTGATAGACGACTGGATTCGAAGTCCAGCGCTCTATCCAGCTGAGCTACGGGCGCACAGGTGCTTAAATGTTGATCAGCGTGCAATAATGACCCCTACATAATAAAATCAGCGTCGAATA
>CAZLTD010000054.1:0-35044 GCA_964562385.1 uncultured Desulfobacula sp. | reverse complement strand
AGATTTTAAGGAGATTAAAAATGGCAGTTAGTGATCCAATTGCAGACATGCTGACAATCATCAGAAATGGTGGGAAAGCCGGGTTTGCGAAAGTGGATATCCCCGGATCGAAAGTCAAGTTGGAAATGGTGCGGGTGCTGAAAGAGCAAGGCTATATCAAGGATTATAAATTTCTTGAAGATGACAAACAGGGACAGCTTCGTGTTTATTTGAAATACGCATCCGAAGGGATCCCCACAATTTTCGGCATTGAAAGAGTCAGTAAACCGTCCTGCAGGGTTTACAGTAAATCAAAACAGATTAAGCCGGTTTTAAACGGCCTGGGAATATCCATTGTGTCAACCTCTAAAGGACTGATGACGGATAAGCAGGCAAAAGAAGCGAACGTCGGCGGTGAAATTCTTTGTAACGTATGGTAGCACAGGAGTAAGATATGTCCAGAATAGGAAAACAGCCGGTTCAGCTTCCAGATAAGGTCCAATTCTCTTTAAACGGAGATATTATCACAGTCAAGGGACCCAAAGGTAATCTTGAAAGACAATTGCATCCGGCAATCGAATTAGAAGTTAAAGACAATGTGGTCACCGTTTCAACGGATACAACCAACAAGAAAAAAGTCGCACTTCAAGGCCTGTTTCGATCCTTGATTTCAAATATGGTAACCGGTGTTACCACAGGCTATGAGAAAAAGTTGGTTCTTTCCGGTATCGGTTACCGTGCAGAAGTCAAAGGTAAAAGCCTGATTTTGAGCGTAGGGTTCTCAAATCCTGTTGACTTTCCTCTGCCAGACGGGATTGCGGCCAATGTGGAAAACAATACAAAAATTACACTGACCGGTATCAATAAAGAAACCCTTGGCCAGGCTGCCGCGAACATAAGAGATCTTAGACCCCCGGAACCATATAAGGGTAAAGGCATTATGTATGCTGATGAAAGAATTATCAGAAAAGCTGGTAAGACTGCTGGTAAAGAATAAAAGGCGGGAAGATAAAGATTATGGGAAATACATCACAAAGGCTTTTAGCAAGGCTTAAAAGAAAAAAAAGAATCAGAAAGAATATTACGGGTAATCAGGACCGCCCAAGAATGAGTGTGTTTAGAAGTTCCAAGCATATTTATGCCCAGATTATCGACGATACCAAAGGAACCACACTTGTGTCCGCTTCTACCCTTGATAAAGAATACATCGATAATAAGGTAGATGGCAAAAAGGTTGACATTGCAAAGGCCATCGGAAATCTCATCGGCAAAAGAGCTCTTGATAACGGGATTAAAAAAGTAGTCCTGGACAGGAATGGGTTTTTGTATCATGGGCGCGTTAAGGCGCTTTCAGACGGGGCTCGCGAAGCTGGATTGAATTTTTAATTTTGGAGGATTAACCCTTGGCAAGACAGCAGATGGAAGATAACGGATTAATCGATAAGGTCGTCAGGATCAACCGCGTTGCAAAGGTTGTAAAAGGTGGTAGGAATTTCACCTTTAGTGCACTCGTTGTTGTGGGCGACGGTGAAGGAAGCGTCGGGTATGGATTAGGCAAAGCCAAAGAAGTACCTGAAGCAATTAAAAAAGGACTGGATAAGGCAAAAAGAAATATGGTTAAAATTTCATTGCTTGATGGAACCGTTCCTTTTGAAGTTGTTGGAAGAGCAGGTGCCGGCCGTGTGCTTTTGAAACCTGCTTCTCCCGGTACAGGACTCATTGCCGGTGGCGGAATTCGAGCGGTCCTTGAGGCCGTCGGTGTTACCGATATTTTGACAAAATGTATTGGAACGCATAATACCCAGAATATTGTCCGGGCAACGATGCAGGGGCTGCAGTCTCTTTGTACCAAAGAAGAAGTAGCCAAACGTCGTGGTCTAAGACCCGAAGATATATAAGAGGTTTTCAAAGATGGCTGATAGAATAAAAATCACACAGGTGAAAAGTACCATCGGACGGCCGGCCAAGCACGGACGGATTGTACGTTCCCTTGGATTGAGAAAAATGAATCAAACTGTTGAGCACAATGCCGACCCGGTGATCCTGGGTCAGGTAAAAAAAGTGTGTCATCTGGTTAAAGTAGAGGAGGTGTAGTATGCAGCTTCATGATTTGGCACCTGCACCAGGTTCAAGAAAAAACAGAAAAAAAGTTGGCAGAGGCCCAGGTTCCGGTATGGGAAAAACTTCCACACGCGGTCATAAAGGTTTGAAGGCCAGATCCGGTGGAAGCGTTCGTCCCGGGTTTGAAGGCGGTCAGATGCCGATTTACAGAAGACTTCCCAAAAGAGGATTCTTCAATATTTTTAAGAAAAACAACGCTGTTTTGAATATCCAGGATCTCGACAGGTTCGATGATGGTGCAACCATTGATATCGATGCCTTAAGAGAAGCCGGTTTGGTTAAAGGCCGTGTTGACGGAGTAAAACTGCTTGGTAATGGTGAAACTACCAAAAAATTCTCCTTAAAGAATGTTTTGGTTTCACAGACTGCCAGACAGAAAATCGAATCTGCCGGTGGCACAATAGAATAATTAACAACGTCAAGTGATGTAAGGACCCCAAATAAATGATCGAGAACAGCTACCAGAATTTGTTTAAACTTCCTGAGCTAAAAAGAAAGATATTCATCACATTAGCGCTGCTCTTTGTTTACAGGATTGGTATCCATGTGCCCACACCCGGTGTGAACGGTGCGGCCCTGGCCTCCTTTTTTGCAGCTGCAGAGGGCACATTGTTTTCAATGTTTAATATGTTCTCCGGCGGCGCCCTGGAAAGACTTTCCATATTCGCCCTGGGAATCATGCCTTACATCAGTGCGTCGATTATTCTCGAATTGATGTCGGTAGTGGTTCCCCATCTGGAGCAGTTGAAAAAAGAGGGTGATGCCGGACGGAAAAAGAAAACACAGTATACCCGTTACGGAACGGTTGTTTTAAGTGTCATCCAGGGTCTGGGAATCAGTGTGGGGATTGAGTCCATGACCAGTCCTGCAGGTGTCGCTATCGTACCGTACCCGGGCTGGGGATTCAGATTGGTAACTATCATCACCCTGACAGCAGGTACCGCATTTATCATGTGGCTGGGTGAACAGATTACAGAGCGCGGCATCGGTAACGGGATCTCTTTGATCATCTTTGCCGGTATCGTAGCCAATATGCCTTCAGCCATGGTAAATACCGTTCGCCTGATGAGTACCGGTGAAATGGGTGTTTTCATGATCATCATCCTGATCGTTGTCATGGTTGCCGTTGTTGCAGCCATTATCTATATGGAGCAGGCACAGCGAAGGATACCGGTTCACTACGCAAAACGGGTAGTGGGTCGTAAAATGTACGGCGGTCAGACCTCACACCTGCCGTTAAAAATTAACACAGCCGGGGTTATTCCACCGATATTTGCTTCATCAATTATCATGTTTCCGACAACCATTGCACAATTTATCGATTTGCCTATCATGAAGACCATATCGGCCATGTTTAGCCCAGGGACGGTCTGGTACTACCTTCTTTATGTCGGGTTTATCATCTTCTTTTGTTTTTTCTATACAGCGGTTCAGTTTAATCCTGAAGACGTGGCGGAAAATATGAAGAAGAACGGCGGTTACATTCCAGGTATCAGACCGGGTAAAAGAACCAGCGAGTACATTGACAAAGTATTGACACGAATCACTTTAGGTGGTGCAATTTATGTCTCTGCCGTCTGTGTGCTGCCAACATTTTTAATGGGTAAGTTTAATGTGCCGTTTTACTTTGGCGGCACAGCATTATTAATTGTTGTCGGTGTGTCTATTGATACCATTTCCCAAATTGAATCCCACCTGATTACGGGTAACTACGAAGGGTTTTTGGGAAGATCCGGAGCAAAAAGAATCAAGGGAAGATCCTGATTTAAACGAACAACTATAGGAGATTGATAAAATTATGGCAAAAGAAGAACCCATCAAAGTTGACGGGAAAGTACTTGAAACATTACCCAATGCCATGTTCAAAGTTGAACTTGAAAACAAGCATGTGCTACTTGCCCATATTTCAGGTAAAATGAGAATGCATTTTATTAAGATCTTACCCGGTGACAAAGTAACGGTTGAAATCTCACCTTATGATTTAAGCCGCGGTAGAATTACATATAGATATAAATAAATTTTAAATAATATACGATATAAAAGAATTTTCGGTTAGGAGCTAATGGATGAAAGTTAGAGCATCTGTAAAAAAAATCTGTAGAGATTGCAAAGTAATCAAAAGACGTGGTGTCATCAGAGTTATATGTATTAACAAACGCCATAAACAGCGTCAGGGATAGGGGGATAAGAATTTGGCACGTATTGCAGGAGTTGATTTACCAAGAGATAAGCATGCATGGATCGCCTTAACCTATATCTACGGAATAGGCAAAACCAGATCAATGCAGATACTTGAAAAAACAGGTATTGATCCTACAACAAAAGCAAATGACCTGACGGAAGAGCAGGCTAATGAAATCAGAAAGGTCATTGACGCGAAATACAAGGTGGAAGGTGAACTTCGAAGTGAAGTCTCCATGAATATCAAGCGTCTTATGGACCTTGGCTGTTACAGAGGCTTGCGCCATCGTAAAGGTCTTCCCTGCCATGGTCAGAGAACCAGCACCAATGCAAGAACCCGGAAAGGTCCGAAACGGACTGCGGTTAAAAAGAAAAAGTAGGATAATATAAAGAGGGTTTATTTATTATGGCAAAAAAGTCAAAAAAGGCCGTTGCTAAAAAGCGAGTAAGAAAGAATATTTCCACCGGCATTGTACACATTCAATCTACTTTTAATAACACTATCGTTACAATAGCCGATGAAAACGGCAACACTATTTCATGGTCCAGCGCGGGTATGCAGGGTTTTAAAGGATCCAGAAAAAGTACACCGTTTGCTGCAAAACTGGTTGCTGAAGACGCCGGTGCAAGAGCGATGGAACATGGGTTGAAAAATATTGGTGTCTACGTTAAAGGCCCCGGACCAGGCAGAGAATCCGCTTTAAGAGCATTGCATGCTTTAGGATTTAACATTTCAATGATCAAAGATGTTACCCCGGTTCCCCATAATGGCTGCCGTCCGCCAAAACGAAGAAGAGTATAAGAACATTTGGTTTGATAAAGGAGAATACTATTGGCACGATATAGAGGCTCTGTTTGCCGACAATGCAGACGTGAAAATATGAAGCTTTTCCTGAAAGGCGATCGTTGCTTTTCAGATAAATGTAGTTTTGACAGAAGAGGATATCCCCCGGGCCAGCATGGCCAGAGAAGAAGCAAACTGTCCGATTACGGTATCCAGCTTCGTGAAAAACAGAAAGTTCGAAGAATCTATGGAATTTCTGAAAAACAGTTCAGAATTTCCTTTAAAAAAGCAGACCGTCTCAAGGGGATCACAGGTACCAACCTGCTAAGATTGCTTGAAACCCGTCTGGACAACACTGTTTTTAGAATGGGATTTGTCAACTCCAGAAACCAGGGCAGACATTTTGTTCGGCACAACCATTTTACCGTAAATGGTAAAAAGGTGAACATACCGTCATACCAGGTGAAAAAAGGAGATGTCGTTGAACTTAAAGAAAAATCAAAAAAAGTTCAGGCAATTTCCGATTCTTTGGATGCTATTGTAAGACGCGGCATTCCCCAGTGGCTTGAGATCGATAAAGATAACTTCAAAGGTGAAGTTGTCAGCGTTCCGGTTCGAGAAGATATTACCCTTCCCATCCAGGAACAATTAATTGTAGAGCTGTATTCAAAATAGGCAGACCATTGATTTGGTTTATCCAAACTAACTATTCAGGAGATATAGATGTCATCTGAAAAACTTGCATATGTGAACTGGCGAGAGATGATCAAGCCGGAGAAGCTTGACGTTACTACAACTTCAACATATGGTAAATTTGTATGCGAACCGCTCGAAAGGGGATATGGTATCACCATAGGAAACTCTTTGCGGCGCATCATCCTTTCATCTATCTATGGTGCAGCCATTGTATCTGTTAAATTTGATGATGCTCTTCACGAGTATAGCGTCATCTCTGATGTCAGAGAAGATGTTTCCGAAATTATTTTAAACCTGAAAGAGCTCAAACTTCAGGTCGACAGCACAGATGATAAAATTTTAACACTCACTGCCCAGGGTGAACGCGAGGTAACCGGCGCTGACATTGTCAGCCCCGACGGCTCCGTTGAAGTATTGAACCCGGAACAGCATATCGCCACCATTTCAAAAGATGGTATTTTAAATATGACCATGGTGGTTAAAAACGGAAAAGGGTATGCGCTTGCGTCGGCCAATAAGGATGATGACTCACCCATCGGTACCATTCCGATCGACAGTGTGTTCTCCCCGATCAAACGTGTTAAATATGTTGTGGGAACTTCCAGAATCGGACAGAAAACAGACTATGATAAACTAACGCTTGAGGTCTGGACCGATGGATCTGTTACACCGGATAATGCAGTTGCCTATGCAGCTAAAATTCTGAAAGAACAGATGAATCCGTTTATCAATTTTGATGAGGATATGGAACCGGACCACGTTGAAGAGTCCAGTGATGATTCAGATAAAAATTTCAACGAGAATATCTACAGATCTGTGGACGAGCTTGAGTTGTCCGTTAGAAGCTCCAACTGTCTGAAAAACGCCCGAATTCATACCATCTATCAATTGGTACAGAAAACCGACGGTGAAATGTTGAAAACAAAGAATTTCGGTAGAAAATCATTAAATGAAATCAAGGAAGTATTGGCTTCCATGGATCTTTCACTCGGTATGGACCTAGAAGGTTTTGAACCACCGGAAGAAGAGAATACTCAAGAAGGAGAATAAGATTCCATGAAACATAGAAAATCAATATTAAAATTAAACCGAACCTCTGCCCATAGAAAGGCAATGTTCAGAAACATGGTAACTTCTCTGTTCAAGCATGATAAAATCAAAACGACCGAAGCAAAGGCCAAAGGCTTAAGACAGATCGCCGACAAGATGGTAACACTTGCCAAAAGAGGTGATCTTCACGCCAGACGCCAGGCACTGGCTGTTATTCGTGAAAAAGACGTTGTTCATACGCTTTTTGACGAAGTTGCTGGAAAATTCAGCTCAAGACAGGGCGGTTACACAAGAATTACCAAACTTGGCCCCAGAAAGGGCGATGTTGCCTCAATGGTACAGATTGAACTGATTTTTGACTGATCAGATTAGACAGTCGTTAAAAAAATAGAAAAATCCCTGACAAAGTAAATTTGTCAGGGATTTTTCTATTTTCGACTGTTAAGGATCGGCTCCCAAATTACTTAGAGGCAAAGCTGTGCATTGCCTTGCGTGAACTTTTGTTTTCAAAATATTAAGTTTTTTAGAAGTTTTTGGAAACAATTCAGATCAAGTTATTTTGTAACGATTTATAGGACGTTTCATGGTGCGGCTATTGAGTTGCACTTAGGCGATTTTATGGGTCCTATTGCATTTTGAGAATCGCTTTAATACACTGATCCGCAACCCGGATATTTTAATATTAGGTGAACGAGATGATCCATAGTTTTAAAAATGATTATTCGGAAGGGGCTCACCCGAAGATTCTTGAAGCCCTGCAACAAACCAATACTGAACAGCATGACGGATATGCCGAAGATACCTGGTGCTTGAAAGCAGCGGGAGTAATTAGAGAACTGATCCAACAGCCTTTAGCAGATGTTCATTTTGTCTCCGGTGGCACCCAGGCAAATGCCATCGTCATCAATGCCATGCTCAAGCCGTATGAAGCGGTGATCTCAGCTGATACAGGGCATATTAATGTTCACGAAGCCGGCGCCATTGAAAGCCGCGGCCATAAAGTATTAACTGTACCAAGCCCGGATGGCAAGCTCTCCTGTGATGGTATCGTATCCCTGCTTGATGCACATACAAACGAACATATGGTGAAGCCTAAGATGGTGTATCTTTCCAACGCCACCGAAACCGGAACGGTTTATACCAAAGGTGAATTGCAGGCAATTTCCAGGTTCTGCCGTTCCAAAGACCTTTATGTCTATCTGGATGGCGCCAGGATCGGTTGCGCCCTGATGGCCGATTCCAATGATTTGACACTGCCCATGATCAGTGAATTGACAGATGTCTTCTATATCGGTGGTACTAAGAACGGGGCGCTCATGGGCGAGGCCATCGTTATCAATCATGATGGGTTTAAAGATAATTTTCGGTATCATTTAAAACAAAACGGGGCGTTGTTGTCCAAATCACGAATTATGGGGCTTCAGTTTTACACTCTGTTTGGAAATGAACTCTATTTTAAACTGGCATGTCATGCCAATGAGATGGCTGCCAGGCTATCAAACAAAATATCAACATTGGGATATGCTTTTTTCAGCCGGTCTGAAACCAACCAGATTTTTCCAATATTGTCCAATGACACTATCCAACGCCTCAGTGAATTGTTTGCATTTTATGTCTGGGAAAAAATAGATGAGAAAAACTCAGCCATTCGGCTGGTAACCTCCTGGGCAACCCCAAAGAGTGCAGTAGACCAATTTATAACCAGGCTTGAAGAGCTGTCATAATACTGCAAGTAACAATAAAAGTAGTGATAGTCGGCCTATTTGTTCTTTTTGGCCTCATACAGCCGTTTGTCTGCGGATTTTAAAAGAATTGCCGAAGACTCAATGCCTTTCTCAAAGATGGATGCCAGACCAAAGCTCAGTTTTACGTGAAAATCGGTGTTGTTCGCACTAAGGGGTTCATTGGCCAGCTTGACTTTCACGCGGTTGATATAGTGTTCCGCCTGCTCCAGGTTTGTTGACGGCAGTATGACGACGAACTCATCCCCGGCAAACCGTGCCACAATATCTGAATCCCGCTTCAGGTTGTTCAGGCATTCGGCCGTGTGGCGAAGGGCCAGATCACCATTGTCGTGTCCAAAGGTGTCGTTAATTGATTTGAAGTCATCCAGGTCAAGAAAAATCAGGGTCAAGTCAATATGGTACCGCTTTGATCGCTGGAATTCTCTTTCAAGAATCCGTTCCATGACACCCCGGTTTAGAAGGCCGGTTAACGGATCGTGAAATGCAAGGAATTTAAGCTGTTCATGGGCCGTTACATTGGACAGGCATAAAGAGGCCTTCAGGGCCAGCTGCTCAAGCAGTGTGGTGTCGATTCCGGGTTCGAAGCGGCTGGTGCTTTGATCTGCCTGGTTAATACTCCCCACAATTTCTCCGTCCAGGGTGATGGGGGCAATGGCGATAGAGCCCATGTCATATTGGGATGCTTTGGGTATGAGCACATTGAAATTTTCCAGATCCCGGTTGGCCAGCAACGGTTTCAGCCGGTTGCGTGTAATGGATAGAAAATCTTTTTTGGCCACAAAGGCGGTGGATGTGCTCAACAGCTCAGAATTCTGTATATTTAAAATGTATTCTGAAATCCGGCTCTCATCGATGATAGAAAACCATGTGTAAGGAACGGAGAATTTTGTACTGATTTCAACCAGGAGTTTTTCAACAAAATCCTGGAAATTCAAGATGGTTAAAATACTGATTTCAATTTCATGAAATTTTCGGGCAACGATCTCATTATGCTTTAGCCGCTCTAGGATAGATTTTGGAATGGTCATATTTTTATCAGCACTATTAGTATTTTTAATTCCTTATTTGTAGGTCGCATCTGCAAGAAAGTCAATAATTATGAGTTGTCAGTTAACAGTGGTCAGTGGTCAGTTGGTTTTCTAAGATTGGCGGTCGTTTCTATGAGTCCGGTAGGACTATTAGACAAAATTGCGCGGGGACCTTGTGCCCATCCGTGATTGTATGGCATCACTCCTGTGGTGTGGTTTTCTCTTTATTGCCCATGGAACAGATCTTTTTGTTGAAGCCGGCACTGACACGTACAAGAGGCATCCCTAAAACATCCAGTCCATTTTGTGATGCATGTTTTGCCAGCAATTATATTTTCAATTTCTTATGTACCCTTCGATGTTTGTAGCGGTTTATGCAATTGAAATTTGAAATGTGTTTTGGTTGCTAAACAGATCCCGGATCTGCTTTTTTTGTCTTTCCCAATGGAGCGGCATGCGCTCTTCAGCACGTTTTGAGTAGTGGCAACTGCAAACTAATAACTTAACGAAAAAAACCGGTACTTGACATTGATGGACCGTTTGAATACAAAACTTTAAGATTCAATCTCAATTCTAACTTGAGGAAAATATGGAAACAATATCCGTTCGAACAAGTCCCTTGGTCAGGTTTGCCGCATTTATAATTATTGTTGCCGGGATGAAAGCTGCCGCCGTAATGGTTGTCCCGTTTCTGCTGGCTGCATTTTTAGCCATCATCTGTGCACCCCCGCTATTCTGGATGCAAAAAAAAGGTATCCCAAGTATCGTCGGGATACTTGCTTTAATGCTGGGAGTTGTTTGTGTTCAGGTACTTCTGGTGACGCTTGTCTCATCCTCCATCGCCGATTTCAGTGAAAATATGCCACTGTACCAGGAACGGTTAAAAACGTTAACCATAGAGAGCCTGGGGCTTTTATCCCGGTATGGGGTTGAATTTGAAACAAATAAGCTGGCTGAAATTTTGAATCCCAGCCGCATCATGGGACTTGTGGGAAATATGTTAAACGGCCTTGGGGGCGTATTAACCAATACCTTTTTCGTGTTTCTCACCTTGATTTTCATCCTGTCCGAGGCTGCCGGCTTCCCCTTAAAGATACGTGCCATAATGGATGATCATACCAGCGAACTTGATAAATACTCCCTGATCATCAACGGGGTCAACCGGTACCTTGGGATAAAAACATTAACCAGCCTTGTGACCGGTATTGTCATTGCAGTCTGGCTGGCCATTCAGGGTGTGGATTTCCCGGTAATGTGGGGTGTGTTCGCCTTTATGCTCAACTATATTCCCAATATCGGTTCCATCATAGCCGCAGTCCCGGCAGTGCTCCTGGCATTGATCCAGCTGGGTCCGTTACCGGCGGGCATGGCAGCCATTGGTTTTTTGGTGGTAAACATACTTGTAGGCAGTGTGATAGAACCCAAAGTAATGGGGCAGGGGATCGGGCTGTCCGTCCTTGTCGTGTTCCTGTCTCTGGCGTTTTGGGGATGGGTTTTAGGTCCTGTGGGGATGTTGCTGTCCGTGCCGTTGACCATGGCCGTAAAAATTGCCCTAAGCGGCCGGGAATCAACTAAATGGCTTTCGATTCTATTGGGGTCTAATAAGGAAGCGTCCCTTTTGCTCGAAGAAAAAAAACACTGATTTATCCTTTGAAAAGTCCACAGTCCTTTGTGTTCACTGTTTAAAAATAACGATGGTACTTGAAAATCTGTTGAAAATTTAGCTCACACGCGAACGGATTGCCTGCCCGAAGCATAGATAAGGCGATTAAAGTTAAGAGAGCGCCAGGACAAAATCAATAACTTTTTCTCATTTATTTTAAAACAATACCCCACAATCAGAGTCAGCATAAACGATTTCTAAGATTTCATTCTCTATTGTCAGCCCAATGTCTGATAACAGCCAATCTTGGCTGCACGAAAACAACCACCCACCATAAGCCCCGGTCTGTTTTATATGGTTGTTTTCCCCCAAAGCATTGAGGGTAAGGCATCTTCATTTATATTTACACATTGGCATATGTATTGCTCTTATGAGCAAGGAGATGGCAATTGTAATTAATATATAAAGGAGATGCAGAAATGATGAAAAAACTTTTTTTAACATTTTTTTTACTTTTGGTTTTGGTACTTTTGAATATCAATAGCAGTTTTGCTGCTACCGTTGATATTTCTCTTGATGTAAGCAATTGGGTAAAAACAAATAACGGCGTGCCTAGTACATTAACCAACTCTGGTGGTAACTTGATAGGAACTAGAACCACTCCCAGAGTTACAGGCACTATCGGATTAGACGCGCACACCGTAGACACATATGATTTCCAAAACGCCACATTGCAATATAAATGGAAAGTAAATCCTGGTACTGGATATAACTATGTAGCCACAAACAGCGGGATCAATGGCACAGTATACGCCACGAATACGGGTTTCTTTACAACGCATCATTCGTGGTCCAATAGTACCGTCATTCAGAACAATACATGGTTATTTACAGAGTATAAATTTACAGAAACAGGGTATTACTACGATGTTGGTTACACTGGGTATGGCCAGGCAGATTTATGGCACGGATTCAGACAATATAGTCAACATAACGGGGGCTGGGATTTCCTCGCGGACGCACCAATGTGGTTCCGGTTAAATGACAACTATCAGGCAGGAGCATATATCGAGTTTGAAGAGGCACGTTTAATTACGCCTGATGGTGGAGAAGTTCCTGAACCAGCAACAATGATGCTCTTTGGCCTTGGCCTTTTAGGACTTGCAGGTGTCGGTAGGAAAAAATAGAATTTGCGTTTTAAAAGCAGAGTCAGAAATGGCTCTGCTTTTTCATGATACGCTATAATTATAGTGTTTGTTTCTCAATCTGCACTCAATGATAATTATCTCATCAGAAATCTTATATGGGATAATTTTGTACAAAATCTCTGCTATATTCTATATATTTCTTGAGTAGGAAAAATGAATTTTCAGCAAATTATTGAAATAAATGGAAACCCCATAATGTGTCTGTAAGTCGTTGCTTCTCTTAAAAAGGACTCGTCCACTACATATGGTGGCGGTTAAAGGTAGTCGATATTACGTTTTCTAATATAGTAACTTGAATGAGCTTAAATGGTGGGGAAGTATGATTACTTCGCCCGGCCGGTGATATTGAAAAGCAATACCCCTTTTTTGTACTGGGGACCGCCGATGGTGATACTGTTATTGTTTTTTAACAGAACCTGGGTTTTAAAGATGGATTTGTTTTTCTTTAAAATATTGATCTGATAGCGGATCCTTTTTTTTGCCATATCAGAGGGAGAGACAACAAGGGTGCGGTTTCCGGGAAGTGCGACCTGTCCTTTTTCATTAAACCCAAGCGCCATCTGTTTCTGGTTTAACAGGCGGTAGGAGGTATACTTAAATACAGAATCAAGTTCCTTGCTGATATCTTTTAACTGGGGATCAACATGGCTGGATGCTGTGGATGCATGGATGACTTTTACCGTGGTGGAAATTTTATCACTGGCAAAGACAGGCGGTAAAAGCATTAGAAATAGTCCAAAAAGACAGACAGCAATGTTTCTTTTACGGTTAACCATGGTGCCCCTTTTTCGTGTTTCAGGTTTCAGTAAACCAGATAATGGTATGTTTTTGTTTTTCAGTTTCAAATATCATCACGGAAGGCATCTCCGTGTCAACATATTTTACAATGGCACTGGGTCCTGACGGTGTCATGAACGTGGTATTAAAGGTAAACAGGCCGATCATCAATATGGCCGTGATAAAGCTCAGCTTCAGGTAGAGATGCTGCCCCAGCATGCCGAAAATATTTCCAAACACTGTTTTTTCATCGCCCGGCCGAAAGTTATCCATGGTTTTATCTAATCCGGATGTGTCCATAGCAGCGACCTTTTGCGATACATGGGCCAAAAAAACATCGGAAATTGAAGCCAGTTGATCCACGGTCCGTTGACATGCCACACACTTTTCACAATGCCTGGTAATATCTGTCATAAGCTTTTGCGGCAGTTCATTGTCCACAAACTCGCTGATCTGTTCAAATGTGTATTGATTACATGTTTTTTCCATTATTACTACCTCCCTATGGCGTTGTCTCAAGGGAATCCATTATTTTTTTCCGTGCCGAGTGCAGTCGTGATCGAACAGTACCGATGTTGATGTCCAGTGTTGTGGCAATCTGTTCATAGGTCAATCCTTCAAGATTGTTGCGCCCAATGACGACTCTGAGTTTTTCCGGTAACGTTTTGATGGTGTCCATTATTTTTTTTTCAAATTCTTTTTCGCGGATCAGGGTTTCCGGGTCGCTTTTCTGGTGGGTGTTGTTGGTCAGCATGGTTTCGGTTTTAAAATCAATGGGGTCGTGGTGCCATCGGAATCGTCGTTTCCATTTTCGTTTCCAGTTCAGGCTATGATTGATGGTGATTCGTCTTAACCAGGTGGCAAGGCTGGCCTCTTTCCGGAAGGATTTGATACTCTTAAAAACACTGACAAAGACATCCTGTACAATTTCCTGGGCTTCTTCATGATCCAGGGTAATACTGTAGGCTATTTTTAAAAGCCTTTCCTGGTATGTGGTGATCAGCTGGTTGAAAGCCCACTCCTGTCCCTTGATCAGCCTTTCAACCAGCTGCTGCTCTTCTTCTATCCGCTTATTGTCAGCACTCTTTTTATCCACAATACAGGGGTGTTTTCATGTTGTTTGTTAATGCCGGACCCACACTTTTTTTTGCGACCAATATCCTTCTTGTACCATAAATCTTTCATATCGGCCACTGATCCATTCTCCTTTTCTGTTATAGTGCCCGGGATTCCATTTTCTTTCATATAAAGGTCCTACCCATACCCGTTCGCGCTCCCAGTGTCCCCGGTCCCGCCGGGCATACTTTTTGTGTCTGTGAACCTTTTTATAGCGTTTGTGTTCAATATGCTTGGGGGAATTGTGGCGTCTTGGTTCTATCCGCCTGGGGGGATCGTACCGCCTTGGTTCAACATGTCTGTAAGAAACCTCTTTTGAGGTGGTGACTCTATCTTTATTTATCTCCTGGATAATGGCTGCCCCAAGGATGGCAACCCCGGTTCCCAGAACAAATCCTTCAATGGTTTTCCGGTCGGCATGAGCGGATGTGACGGAAACGATTCCAGATATCATGATGGCCGCTGTGATGATGGCTATAATTCTTTTCATTTTTCTCCTCCTTTGGTGTCTGGTGAAAAAGCGTTTGTTTGTTTGCTTTTCTTAACTGCTTTGACACCGGGAAGTTGTGAACGTTCGAAAAAAAAGTTATCAGTTGGCAGATATCAGTTTTTAGATTTAATCTTAATTGGTGTGTTTGTAGAAATCTTGATTTGATTTTAAATATGTCCCCCCCTCTCTCCTTTACAAAATGGGCAGAGCCTTCATATGTGGGATCAATTGAAAATTTGAGAATATATACTACTGGTGCTTGGTCAAGCTAAGTATGTAGCAGGTTGAACCTGTACTGTCAGTTTTGATTAAATTTTGCCCTGCATATTCTTTAATCGAACAACCATTCATTTGTTTTGAGAATTCATCTTGTTGAACAACCCGGGTGTTGCGATATGTTGGTGTAGGGGTGGGCCTTGTGCCCATCCGGGGTTGTTTAATCCCGGCTATTTTAATATGGTTTTTTCAAATGATTTTTTTCCCCGCATAAGGGACCATCTGTATAGAATCAAACGCGGACGCCCACAAGGGGCGCCCCTACAACAACCGGTGAACCTTATGATGTATTGTTTCATTTTGATTCTGAAATAGGGAGTCTGAGCTGTTAAATTAATCTATGATTGGTCGTTTATATCGACAATTTTAAATAGTATGTGCAGCCTGTTGATACAGGTACTGAAAACTGATAGCTGATACCTAATACCTGCCACCTATCCCCCAATAGACGTCATATGGCTGATGGGAATCCCTTTTGCATTTGAATCCGACAGCCCGTGAAAGGCAGGTTTCTTTGTCAGGGCGGAAAGGATGATCTCTTTGAGCTGATCATCGCTGGCGCCGTCTCGCAAAGGATTTAAGATGTCTTTTTCATAATTGTTGAGCAGACAGGGCCGCAGCGTTCCGCGGGACGTCAGCCGCAGGCGGTTGCAGTCGCTGCAAAAATGCGAGCTGATGGCGGTAATAAAGCCTACAATTCCCCTGGCATTGGGAATCTGATATTTTTTAGCCGGGCCGTCATTTTGGGTTCTCTGGATGGGAACAAGCTTGCCAAACCGGGCTTCAATCCGGTCCATGATCTCCTGAGTCAGCATCTGCTGTTTTTTCTCGACATCGGAATCACCCATGGGCATGTATTCAATAAACCGGATATGGAACGGGTATTTAAGGGTTAATGCCGTGATATTCTCTATTTCATCGTCATTGAGGCCTTTTAAAATAACCGCATTGACTTTGATGGGCGCCATGCCCAGGTCATGGGCGGTCATGATGGCGTTCCACACCTTGTCGAACCGGTCCCGCTGGGTGATGGTCTTAAATTTGACCGGATCCAGGGTGTCCAGGCTGAAATTCAGGCGCTTGATGCCCAGCCCAATCAGGTGTTTGATTTTTTCTTTTGTGAGCAGTGCGCCATTGGTGGTAATGGAGATGTCATTGAGCGTCTCAATGGCGCATAATTGTGTTAAAAAATCCAGGATACCTTTTCTAACGAAGGGTTCTCCCCCGGTAATTCTGATCTTTGTGATGCCAAGTTCACAGGCCAGTTTTGCAATTTTTAAAATTTCTTCATACCGGGCGATTTTTTTGTGTTCAATCACATTGAACGGTGAGGACGGGATACAATACCTGCACCTGAAATTGCACCGGTCGGTGACAGATATTCTAAGATAATTAATGGAACGGTTCCCGGCAATCATAGGTTAGCCTTTGCTGTAATAGTCCGTCAGGGCATCCACAAGCCCCGAGATGGTAAAGGCCTGGGCCTCAATGTCCGGTGTAATGCCAAGATCTTTGGCTGTATCTGATGTGATCGGGCCGATGGAGGCGATCGTAACATCCTTTAACAGTGTCTTGGTATCTTCTTTTTGAATCAGACTCATGAAATTGGAGACGGTTGAAGAGCTGGTAAAGGTGACGGCATCTATGGCGTTTTCTTTGAGCGCATCTAAAAGCGCATCTTTTCTGTCATCATCCAGCTTTGTTTCATAGGCTGTCACTTCATCAACATGGGCGCCCATTTTGGTCAACTCTTCCGGCAGGATGGTCCGGGCCACTTTTGCCCGCGGCAAAAGGACCTTTTTATCCTGGATGTCAACGGTTGAGAATGCATCGATCACGCTCTCGGCCCGGTATGTTTCCGGCAGGATATCACTGATGATACCATACTCTTTCAGCCGTTCTTTGGTAACAGGACCGATGCAGGCAAATTTCAGGTGTCCCAGGCTTCTGACATCCTTGCCCATATCAAACAAGGTATCAAAAAAGAACTTCACGCCGTTGACGCTGGTCAAGACCAGCCATTCGTAGTCCAGGATATTTTCAATGGCCTGTTTCAGAGGTGCCGGGTCCTTTGGCGGGGCAATCTTAATGGTGGGGATTTCTATACAATGAGCACCCAGCTGCGTAAGCTGGCTCACCAGACTGCTGGCCTGGGCCCGTGCCCGGGTGACAACAATGTTTTTTCCGAACAGCGGCTTTTTATCAAACCAGGCAAGCTCATCCCGTAAAGAGACCACATGGCCGATAATAATGATGGACGGTGATTTTATCCCGGCCTTTTTAACGACATCAACAATGGTGTCAAGGGTGCCGGTGACAGTCTGCTGCCGTGTGGTGGTTCCCCAGCGTACCAGGGCCACGGGAGTGTCGGAATCCTTGCCGTTGGCAACAAGATTTTTAACAATATTGGCAAGGTTTTTAACCCCCATTAAAAAGACAAGCGTGGCATCGGATTTGGCGTAAACATCCCATTGCATGCTGGAATCTTTTTTTGTGGGATCTTCGTGCCCGGTAATAAAGGAGACAAAAGAGGTATGTTCCCGGTGGGTCACGGGAATTCCGGCATACGCCGGGGCTGCAATGGCAGATGTGACGCCTGGAACCACTTCGTAAAAAACACCATGATCCAAAAGGATCTGGGCCTCTTCACCGCCGCGTCCAAACACAAAGGGGTCCCCGCCTTTCAGCCGGGCCACGTTAAGTCCTTGTTTCGCCTTGTCCACCAGGAGCAGATTGATCTTATCCTGTGTCAGGGTATGATCACCGCCTTTTTTCCCAACATAGATGATCTGGGCATCAGGCTTTGCATAGTCAAGCAGAAAAGGGGATGCAAGATAGTCGTAAACCACGACATCCGCTGTTTCAATACAGTTTTTTGCCTTGATGGTGAGAAGTCCCGGGTCCCCTGGGCCTGCTCCAATGAGATATACTGTGCCGTGTTTATTTGTCATGTGAATTCAACTGCTCCAATATTAATTTGCCGCCTTTTTCAAGCACTTTGTCCGCCAGGTCGCGGCCTGTTTTTTCGATGGTATCCAAAGATGTAGTTGCCTGCTCCCTGACAACCTTTGTTCCGTCTTCCGATGCTACAATGGCAGTCAGGATTACCTGATCGTTGTCCATTTTTGCGTAGCAGGCAACAGGGATGTGGCAGGAGCCCTCAATCTGCTTTAAAAAGGCCCGCTCTCCGGTGACGCAGTCATTGGTCTCTTTATGGTCCAGCTTTTCCATGATAGTGGCTATGTCCGGATCATTTTCCCGGGTTTCAATGCACAGCGCACCCTGGCCCACCGCCGGTACCATAAGGGCGTCATCTAAGTATTCTGTAATTTCATCATCCTGTTCCAGCCGTCGTAAACCCGCTGCCGCAAGGACAATGGCATCGTATTGCCCGGATTTCAGTTTTTTAATCCGGGTGTCCAGATTGCCCCGGATGGATTCGATGGCAAGATCCGGGCGGACATGTTTTAACTGGGAGGCGCGCCGAAGGCTGGATGTACCGATTTTTGCCCCTTTGGGATAATCACTGAGATTAAGGCCGTCTTTGGATATGAGCACATCAAACGGGTTTTCTCTTTCAGGGATAGCACCGATGATAAGTCCGTCAGGCAGCTCGCCGGGCATGTCTTTCATGCTGTGTACCGCCAGGTCGATCTCTTTGTTAAGAAGGGCGTTCTCGATCTCTTTGACGAACAGGCCTTTCCCGCCAACCATGGCAAGGGGACGGTCTACGATCCTGTCCCCTGTTGTTTTAATGATCTTAAGCTCAACATTTATACCGTCACACAGTCGTTCAATTTCCGATTTGATGAAATTGGCCTGCCACAGAGCAAGCTGGCTGCCCCGGGTACCAATGGTCACTTTTGATTTCATAAAGGATTATCCTACCCCGCAGGAACCGCAGTTGGAAGATGGGCACCCGCTGCATGACGAAGCGCCTGCCGATGATTTGACCTGGGTTTCACCGCCGGGGCCTGAAGATTTTGAAATAAATCCGCAGGCTGACATGAGTCTTGCCAGGTCTTTGCTGTCACAGGACGGGCATTCAGGTTTCAAGCTTCCCATGACAAGGGTTTCAAAGTTTTTACCGCAATCATTACATTTATATTCATAAATTGGCATTATATAACCTCATTTATTTTCTGGTTTGATTAAACAAACCAATATAATGATTTTATTGTGAATTTTCAAGTATGATATTTGAAGATAGTCCGGATATGTGACTGCACGTTCGCGTTACAGCGCCTCAATGACGCCTGCGGCAATGAGCGGGATTAAAATCTCATGATGACCCACAATGCTGTATCCTTTTCCTTTTCCAAGCGTCGGCCGGTTGACCACATTGGTCATGGGGCGGTAGTGTCGGATAAAATCAAGGTTGACCGTGGTAAAATCATCCAGGCGATGTCCCAGGTTTCGAACCAGCGTGATGGCCTTTAAAAACACCTCCGGCATGATCACCGCTGACCCGGCATTGATAAACACGCCTTTCTCAAGCTCTGCCACCTTGGATGCAAACAGCTTGAAGTCCAGAAGGGAGGCGGCGCCACAGGCAGCCCCGTCAAAATCAGGGTGCATGTGGATGATGTCCGTGCCCAGGGCCACATGGACGGTTACGGGAAGTTCCATGGCAGCACCGGATGCGGTAAGACTGACATCTTTATGGTCCAGGTCCTCTTTTAGGATCATTTCGCCCACGGCCCGGCCCAGTCCAATGGATTTTGCTTTTGAATCCTGGATGGCCTGGTTGAGCAGCATGGATGTCTCTTTGGCCATGCCGAAACTGCCGTTGCCAAGAGACAGGGCCACATCTTCACTGGTCCTTCCGGTGAGGGCGCATTCAAGATCGTGGATAATACCGGACCCGTTCATGGAGATCATCGTGATGACCTTTTTTTTCATCAGGTCAATGATTAAAGGGGACATTCCCGTTTTGATCACGTGCCCGCCCATGGCAAAACTCACACAGCGGTTGTCTCTGGCAGCAGTGCTGACGGCATCAATGACACAGCGAATATCCCGGCCCGCAAGAATGGCCGGCAGGGTCTGTAAAAAATGGTTAAAGGACTCCCCCTTTGTCCAGGGAGTTGAAAAGTCCTTGATATTGACCATGCTTTTGCGGTCTTTGATGGAATAGGTTTTCAGTTTGCTGTAATCTAAGTTGTCAAATGAACTATTCATTAAATATCAGCCTTTCAGTGATATCACACAGGATATGTGCCAGAAGAATGTGGACCTCCTGAATGCGGGCGGTAATGGCTGATGCCACGCAAAACGGCACATCACACATCTGTTTTAATTTTCCACTGTCACCGGAAAATCCAATGGTTAAAAGTCCCATCTCTTTTGCTTTTGCCATGGCACTGATGACATTGGGAGAATTACCACTGGTGGTAATGCCTAAAGCGATATCCCCCTCACTGCCCAGTGCCTGGATCTGTTTTAAAAAGATATCATCATAGGAGTAATCATTGCCGATACTGGTGATGATGGATGTGTCTGTTGTCAGCGCAAGGGCCGGCAAGGGCCGTCGCTCTATTTGAAACCGGTTGACAAATTCAGCGGCAATATGCTGGCAGTCAGCCGCGCTGCCGCCGTTGCCGAATAATAAAAGCTTATTGCCTTTTTCCAATCGTGAGGCCATTTCCCGGGCGCAGGATTCGATTCTGTCGGCGTGGGATTTAAAAAAACGTTCTTTAGCTAAGATACTGTCGGAAACAGACTGTTCAATAAGGTTGGGTATGTTCATAGTGGCATTCAACTTATACCTATGCGGTTTTAATATTATCCTTCTTGGGCTGGAGCAGATCGATCTTTCCTTGAATCTCCTTCAGCCGTCCACGGAACAGGGGGTTGTCGGGATCGAGTGCCACACTGTTCGTGGCAAAGGAGAGGGCGATTTTCAGGTTTTTTTCCTGAAGAGACCATGACTGGGCATATCCTGACAGGGAAATTGCATCTGCCGGATTCAATTTGATGGCAGTATTAAATTGTTGCGCAGCTTTTTGGAAAAGCGCTTTGTCCAGGTATATTTCTCCCAACAGACGAAATGCCAGCGCCGATTGCGGGTTCAGTTGTGCGGCCTTTTCAAGATAGGGCAGTGCCTGGTCATCTGATCCTTTTTTATGAAGGATCTGCCCCAGTAACAGTTCCACTTCAAAGACATTGGGATCAACACCGTGGGCTTTTCTCAGGTAGATGACCGCTTTGTCCGGCTGATCGTCAATGTTCTGCAAAAGCCCGATATTGTAAATCACCATGGGTTCTTTGGGCGCGGCAATGGCGGCATTTTTAAACTGCTCTTTTGCCTTGTCAAGTTGTCCCGATATCCCGAAGCAGACCCCGAGGCTGTTCATCAGGTTGGCATTGCGCGGTTCGATCTCAAGGCCTGTCTCATATTCAATGATGGCATTTTTGTACTGCCCCAGTTGATAGAGCCGGTCGGCGCAGATGTTCAGAGATGTCGCATCAAACCGATGATGGGTATTGGGACCGAAAAAGGCCGCATGATCAATGGCCTTGAGCGCGTTGGAAAAAGTTTGGGGTTTTGAAAAATTGTGGAAAGGGAAAAAACAGACCCCGGCAAGGATATCGGCCTTAAGCGTTGTTGCCAGTTTTTCTTTTAAGGAGACCAAAAGATCAAAAGCCTTTTCTTCACTGTTGTAATCCCAGAAGGCCAGGACAAAGGAGGTTTCATCCAGGGATTCCCAGATGCCGCGCTCCTTGTCCAGAAAAGCGTTGAAAGTGGCTTCAAAAGCATCGTTTACATTCTCCGGAATATCCTCTGTTTGGTCCTGAGTCAGGTGAAGGGCAGCACATAAAAAGTTATCCTGGGGGATATCGGTCTTGAGCAGCCGCTCTTCAAAATTTTTCACCGGCTCGGTTCTATCCAGGAGCAGGTCGGAAAAGTATCTTTCCGGCGGGTTAAAGTTTGCATCATCGGAATCGGATCTCAGAAAGTGGATTTCTTTTGAAGAAAATTTAATTGTCATGAGTTCAGTACTTTGGCTAAAGTTGATGAAATAATCTGTTCCTGGCCGTCTTGGATCGTGCGCGGGTCTAAAATGTACTTGTTATCTTCAATCCTTGCAATAATGCAGGGAGTGGAAAGACGCAGCTGTTTTTCAAGCCGTGATACGGAGATTGTTTTGGGTGTGATGGTCACGCACCGTGTTCGCAGGTTGAATTCTGGAAAAGAGCCGCCGCCGGGACGCGAGTTCATGTCGGCCAGACCGATTTCTGCCTGATCTCCGATCTGCTTTTTGATTGTATTGACAAGGATCTCTGCTTTTTCACAGATGGTTTCAAATGAGCAGGTCAGCATTCTCAACGTGGGAATTTTTTCACGGGCATCTGCCTCATCCCGGTAAAGCTGCAAAGTGGATTCAAGTGCGGCCAGCGTCAGTTTGTCAATCCTGAGCGCACGGGTCATGGGGTTGCTTTTAATCAGGTCAATGGTCTTTTTCTTGCCCACAATGATGCCTGCCTGGGGGCCGCCCAAAAGTTTGTCTCCGCTGAAGGTGATCACATCGGCACCTGTTTGGACGGAATCGGCCACTGTTGGTTCGTCCGGCAGGCCGTACTTTGAGTAGTCGATAAGTGTTCCGCTGCCAAGATCTTCCATTACCGGGATGTTTTTTTCATTCCCCAGACGCACCAGATCGGCCAGCGGGACGCTTGTGGTAAAACCCTCAATTTTATAGTTGCTGGTATGAACCTTAAGCAGTAAACCGGTTTCATCTGTAATGGCGTTTGCGTAGTCCCTTAAATGTGTCCGGTTGGTCGTGCCCACCTCTTTGAGAATGCCGCCGCTTTTCTCCATCACATCCGGCACTCTGAAAGAGCCGCCGATTTCCACCAGTTCCCCCCTGGAAACAATAACCTTGGTTTGACTGGCAATCGTGTTCAGGGCCAGAAGTACAGCCCCGGCATTATTGTTAACGGCAATGGCGCTTTCGGCCCCGGTCAGATCACAGATCAGTTCCTCAATGGCGGCATACCGGATTCCCCGTTTGCCGGTGCCGATATTCAGCTCAAGGTTGGAATAGGAACGGGCAACCGTGGTGATGTTTTCAAGTGCCTCTTCGCATAAAAGGGCACGCCCCAGATTGGTATGCAAAACCACACCCGTGGCATTAATAACGGTGACCAGCCTGGGTTTTATTTTGTCATTGGACAGTGAAAACATCCTGTCGATGATGATTTCGTCCGAGATTTTGATCTCCTCTCCGGCCAGGACCTGTTTCCGGATATTGGCAAGGGCGTTCCTTGCCGATTCAAGGATAACGCTTCTGGGAATCTTTTTAAACGAAGGCTTTTTCTCGGTGATGGCCAGAAGATGGTCAATACCGGGTAATTGCCGCAATATAAGTTGCTTGTTCGAAGAGGTCATGATGTCGGCCTGTGGGGGATGATATTCTCAATAGAGTTGATGGCATGAACGGGGATATTATCTATGAGTTCGGGAAGATCTGCCATGGTCAGCCCAAGAATTGTAAGCGCCGTTTCAAAGCTGTCTGTCTGCATCTTCTCAAGGTCAAAACCGGCATTAAACTTCTCCATCAGCAGATCCGCCAGATAGACGATGTACACCAGCTTTTTGTTTCCCTTTGCCTTTTCAGGGTTATGGTGATGCCGGATGATCTGGGGCAATCCTTCTGAGAAATTCCACTCTTTTGCCAGAAAACCGCCAGCCTCACTGTGGGTTATACCCAGGGTCTTTTTTTCCGCATCATCGAAATTGGAGTCCTGCTGGCTGAGTTTCCTGAATAACAATGGTGCGCTGTCAGCCACGTACTGGTCCAGGACAACCTTGCCGATATCATGGAGCAAGCCATGGGTGTAGGCTGTTTTGGCAACGCCCGGATCACATTTTTCAGCGATTTTTTCAGCCGCTGTAGCCACTCCCACCGCATGGAAGAAGAGACCGCCCTTGCAAAGCGAGTATCCTGAAGTGCCTGTTTGATGGTAGTAGTTGTTCACTGCCGCCGTGATCACAGACTTGACCAGCATGTCTTCACCCAGGAGAAGAACAGCATCCTTTAAGGTTTCTATCTTGATCCGGCCGGAAAAAAGTGCGGAGTTGCACAACTTTAATGTCTGGCCGGACAACACCTGATCACTGGCAAGCTCTTGTGTGATTTTATCGATATCATTCTGTCCTGAATGAAACATCCTGAAAATTTTCAAGGCTGTCTGGGGGATGGGTTTAAGATCATGGACCGTTTGAACGATGTCTTTGGCTGTGGGTTTTGGAAACCGGGTCTCAGATTCAAATGAGTCTTCCCATGCCGGTCTGATCACCGCATCTCCCGTGGCCATATCCAGCTCCAGGGTGCAGGTGAAAAAACCACTGGTTTCCGACTGGATAATCTCAATGCCATTGGCCAGTAAAACGGTTTGTGCAATATCAAGGGATCGCCCGCCGATATCAAGATTCATATCCTGCTGGCTTACAGGCCCCACCAGTGCCCCGCCGGCAATGCTGGCTTCAAGATTTTTACGATCAGCTCCCAGGGCGGTGAGTTGCTTGATCAAGAGGGGAATACCCGTGGATGCGTATTTTTCCTGGAAATCGGGTGCTGCAAATCCCGGGGGTTCAGGTAACAGGATGTGAATCATGCCCCCGATTTTTGTTGACCGGTCATACAGGGCTACCCCCAAGCATGTGCCAAGGTAGGCTTGATAGACAATATTCTGGGCCTTGCCGGCTTTTAACTGACCGGCGGCAATATGTTCAATTCGTTGATAACTCATATTGGAAGTTTCAGCTTCTTTCACTAAAAATATCTAAAATAGTATTAGATATCATTAATTATCCAAAGGTTTCAACACTTATCTTCAGCAGGCATGGCTTGGTTATCGGTCAAGTCTTTTCCCGGGAATGCCGATACCTGTATAAAGTCTTATCAATTCCATGGAAGGAATGTATCATGAGGATATCACAGGCACGGATGGCCTTTACGTCAGAGCATGCGTCCACACAGATGGATGCGCAAATCAAGGAAGAATCACACCAGGAAATAAGGCAGCGCCGCCGTTGGAACAGACCGGAAAACAGACGGCTGATATCCGGCATGCTCATCGACCGGGTTAATATCTCTCAAACCAGGAAAGTTGAGGCCCAGTCGAATTATTCCGGCACTGTCCAGTCCCACTCTTCGGTCACATCACTTGATAAAGACCCCCTGGCTGAATACGAGCAGGAACAGACAATACAAAAAATTGTGGGTGGGGTTATTGACAGGGAAGTCGCGGTCCGGCACATCCGGCGAAATGAGGATGTGCGTCTTGATATTGGTCAGCCGGTTGCTGATGGTGATGACGACACAAGTAAGGCCCGGGATATAGATGGGGAAGAACGTCCACGTGGCTTGATGCAGTCCCGCTCTCTTCGGGCCAGCCGCCTGGAGCTGAACCGGACACAGATCCACTTTGAACAGGAAGAAGCCCTGTTTTCGTCCCAGGGCCAGGTAACCACCGAAGATGGCCGGGTCATTGATTTTTCATTGGATATGTCCCTTGACCGGTCCTTTTTGTCCAGGACCCAGGAACAGACCCTGATTCACCGCTGGCAGGAACAGATAAACCTGACCGATCCCCTGGTGATCAGCCTGGACGGCAGTGTCCCGAGCCTGTCGGACACCGTTTTTGAGTTTGACCTGGACAGCGACGGAAAACAGGATCTGATAAATTTCACATCAGCGGGCAGCGGCTTTCTGGCATTTGATAAAAACGAGGACCAGGTCATAAACGATGGCAGTGAGTTGTTCGGCCCCGGAACCGGGAACGGATTCAATGAACTGGCCGCCTTTGATGACGACCAGAACAGATGGATCGATGAAAATGATGCGGTGTTCTCAAAACTTGCGGTCTGGACAAAGGATGCAACCGGAAAAGACAGGCTGATCTCCCTGAAGGATGCCGGGATCGGAGCCATTGCCCTGGATCATGCCGATACCCTGTTTAATATAAAGGATGTGGATAACCAGCTCAACGGCCAGATGAAACAATCGGGCATCTTTTTATTTGAAAATGGTAATGTCGGATCGCTTCATCAGGTAGACCTGGTGTCCCATACGCCTGAAACGCCGGTGATTGCCGAACAACCTGCTGAATCGATAGAGCAGATCCCCACGGATGAACCGGCCATCGGGCCCCAATTTTTGTCTGCCCCCCCCGACAGAACCGCCGCCTCAGGCGTCAGCGCCTCCCAATCCCCTGCAGGAACTTCTGGATCGAATTGAAGAGTTAAAAGAGAAATTATCAGCGTTCATGGACAAGATGAACCCTTCATCCGGCAGAAAAAGGGGAGCCAAAGGCCGTCACCGATCCTATGATTATTTTAGGCCGGACCCTTCTATTCTCATATCAGGCCGGAGCAGGGGGCCGGTTAGAAGCCGGAGATGGCACGCATAGGTTAATTGTAAAACTTAGATTCAGTTTGATCTGTGAATTTTTATCAGGAGCCTCTTGGAAGATAATTCCAGAGGCTCTCAGATATTTTTATCTACAGTGATTCTCAAAAATATGTTCATAGAAAAATCATTTAAGAGAACAATCACTTAAAGGCAAATCGATTGTCCCTCAGCGGGCTTTGAAATTTGAGAGATTAAAAATCATACCCGCGTATCGGAACGTATCTGTGCGATCTGCTATAAACCATCACACTTTGAATTCTTTTATTAATTCAATGAATCCATTGGCAAGATTCGATAGTGACAAGGCATTGCTGTTTAATCTTTTGCTGCCTGTCTGGACCTTTTGAGCACCCTGTTCAACAACAGCTATTTCACTGGCAATTTCAGAGGCAACAACGGCACCCTGATTCACATTGTCATTTACATCTGAAATCTCAGATGTAACAACATTAATGCTGTTTGCAATTTCCTGGGTGGTTACATTTTGTTCCTCAACAGCCGCAGAAATACTTGTAATAGCATCATCAGATTCTTTAACTATGGAAAAAAGACCGTTGACTTCTTCGGTGATATCGGTGGTCTTGTTTTTTATCCACTGCAGCTTTTCTCCGGCTTCCAAAGCAGACGCATTGGTATCTGTTGCAAGCTCTGTGATCTCTTGGGCAACCACTGCAAATCCTTTGCCTGCACTACCTGCCCGTGCCGCTTCTATTTTTGCATTCAAGGCCAAAAGGTTTACCTGTTCTGCAATGGATTTAATTTCATCGGTAACCACATCCACATCATTTGCCCTTATACCTAACTGCTCCACAGCTTCGGTGATAGTTTCAAAACCTTTCACAACCTGTTCTGTTATCTGTTTTGAACTGGAGGCATTCCGTGAAATTTCCATGACAGTTGAGCTCATCTCCTCAATGGCTGAAGCAATAGAATTCAACGAGCCGGTTGATTCTTCCATGGATGCAGCAATGGATCTGTTTGCAGTGCTCATTTCCTCTGCCGCTGCCGATACAGAAGTTGTCTTCTCTGCAGCTTCCTTGCTCGCAGAGTTCAGTTCATCTGAAATCTGATTGAGCTCACTGGCTGATTCAGAGATAATAGTGGATTTGTCACCAATATGCTTAATGGCTCCCTGCAGATCTTGTGTGACACTATTAACCTGTGAAAGGATTTCGTTGATTTCATCCCCTTCGGGTACTTCCTGGGTTTTTGTAAAATCTTTTTCTTTCAGCCGTCCGGTTGCGCGCATAATCACCTGGATTTTTTTATTTACGATGAATTGAAAAAAGACCCAAATGAAGAGGATGATTACTATCAGTCCGGCTAAGCCGACAATTATGCTGTTTATCCTGCCTTTTTCAATGGCCTTTTTAATGGCTGACTCTGATGAAAAGACAGATACCCCACCTAGGATTTTGTGTGCCTTACCATGACAATGATAGCATCTTTGCTCATTGAGAATCGGTTTGTTTTGAAGCAGGAAAGGTTGATTGTTTATGATCTGGTGGAAGGATTGATCTGATTTCACCCCTGTTTTAAGCATATGTGATAGATCTTCATGAGAAGTTTTGTCAAGCTGTTTTACCATGCTCTTTCCGATCGATTTTTCATCGGTACTAAAGGAAATTACACCATTAAAATCATAAACATAGACCTTAAGATCTTTTACATTTTCGTTCAGTCTTTTAAACTGTCTTCTAACAGTATCATTGTCTCCGATCGCAAGGGCATCAAACATCCCTCCCTCGACTGCTTTTGTCAGCATCTCATTTTGTATCTCCAACTGCTGTTTTCCCATTTTTTCCTGAAAGGAAATATTTCGAAACATGCTAACCAATACAACACAAATAACGATCAAAGAGACAGGGACGATGATTTTTACCCAGAGGTGACTGGAAAAAAATGAAATTATTCTGTTCAGCATGATTTGTATCCTCCTAATTAGTGTGCCCCACCATATACAAGCGGTTTAAAATCAAAGGCTTCGACCCTATCCTGGTCATGGCATTTCATGCATTCTTCCATGCTGATCAGCCGGGTTATTTTTTCGGGATCCTCGTTTTCAACATGCAGCCCCCCAGGCCCATGGCACACTTCACACCCTGCATCTTTTAGTTCCGGGGTTTTATCCTCAGAAATAAAACCACCTGCTTTCCCATAACCGGTGGTATGACATTCAAAGCAAGATTCATATTCCTCGGGGGTAACTTTGTTTTTCATTTTTTTAATGCTTTTGTAAGATTTTGCCTTTTTAGAATATTTGGTAAAATTTTCATATTCATGTTCGTGGCAATCCTTACAGGCTTCAGAACCAACATACCAGTTTTCTTCTGCAAAACTGAATGTGATAAACAGGACGGTAAAAACCATCCCCGCAAAACCAACTTTTCCAATTTTACAAATACCGTGTTCCCCATCCCCACGGGAAAGTGTCAGGTACTTGCCCGCTTTGGCTATTATGTTTTTCATTGTATTTTTTTCTCCTGATACAGTTTTGGCTGAATTCAAACCACCAAAACACCCTTTATATTTTTACAAAATAAAAAACCGGGCCTCTGTACAAGAGGTACCCGGTTGCTCTATTTAACATCATTGTCTTTGCAACTCGGCCATCTTTTTAAAAAGACCCGTGGTTTTCCGTCTCTACCTCACGATAGATTTGGCTTTAAAAAGAACGGATGTGCCTATAACATTCTTAACTGTTTGTCAACACGATGATGATATGATTAGTTTTTCAGACAGCATAAGGAATTTTTGAATTGAACTTCCTGACCCTGCTTTAAAAATAAGATTTCAGCAGTAGTGACACTTAGTGAAATCATGTTTTAAAAAAGAATACCATACCGGTATTAAAGCTCAGTTCTTTTTGAAATAAATCTGCCTAAAAATATAGTGTAGGGGGGGGGTGAAAAGCATTCAATTATCGACATATCAATCGTCCTTGAAATAGTTGCTATTTTCAGATTAATAACTTCTTTCAAACGTTACTCTTTTAATCTTGCCAATTCATGCCAACGCAATTGTCTTTTTCTGGCCGCCATTTGAAATTACGTTGCTGGATTTATAAGCGAAACAAAAGATGGATAATTAATTTCCCGGTCGAATCGGTTCAGGAACAACAGGGGATGGCCCCCATATTTCAATCTCGACATTGAGTGCCAGGGTTCGAAGTTCTTCCACCACTTTTTGAGAATCCTCATGACTTTGCCATGCTGCCCATGCAGCCAAATCCGTAAATTCATAGGTAACCACTACTTGTGAAGTTCCCGTTGTAGGACGATATGCACGAAATTCATTAACGCCAGGTACAGCTAAAGTGCGCCCTATGGCACCTTGTGTCCACTCCCTGTATGCCTCTGCTTTATCTGGATGAATGTCCCATTTCATGATTTGAAGTACCATAAAAAACCTCCTTTTAAAATTTATTATTAAACCAATAAAGGGCGGCCCGGAAAGACAACAGCTGGCAGATCGAAAAATAATAGTGAGATACGAAATTTGAAAAGAGATAGCTTCTTGTATTGAATTTTTCCTAAATTGTCAATTGTATAAGTTATTGATTTTTTATATACTTTGGGATTGTGTAAGGTTTTACAGAAGATTTAAATAATCTATGAAAAATAAGTTACGATTTAACAAAAAATATCTTTGAAAATTAAAATGTAGGCATCATTTTCGATTGAAGACATTTATCGATAATAACGATGGCCGTTCAACTATCAGGAATAAAGCAACGCAGAAGGAGTAGTGTTTTTTGCTTACCGGCTGTGTTAGGGTGTTCAAGTATGTAAATACAATGATTCCATGCTAATAGAAAAATTGAAAACAATTATACTATTTCAAAATGTATCACGATTTATTAGGAATCAAGTTTTAGCAAAAAACAAACAAAGAATTGATTTTATAATGAAAAATATAGTATTTTTAATGAACAATTCCTATAGCAACTAAAGACGACAATAAAAATTAGGAGTTAATTTCACATGTCATGGAGATGATCAAAGAAATAGATCTCAATTTCGGAATGCTTAAATTATTTAGCGGCAATGTTGCAGCCATCCAGATACAAGAAGGTGTTGATGTGACTAAAGATGATGTTATTAAAGTAATTCAGAGTGTAGAGGAGAATATTCCCGGGGATTATGCACTTATATCAGACAGGAAATCCGGCTACTCAACAGATGTTGCAAAATTATATATGGTGCTTTCCTCAAGAGAGCGTTTAAAATGTGCCGCTATAGTTGCTTATAGGGATATTACCGTGCAGATGTTTGACCAAGAAAAAAAGGTGGAGACGATTGTGTCCAAAGGGAAATTGCCATTACAATTATTTAAATCTTTGGAAGAATCTGTTGAGTGGGCAATGTTAACATTAGAAAAGCAAAAGAAATAAGTTAGGGGAAAAATTAGACAATATCGCAAACCTTCCATTTCAAGCAAACCAAGTCAACCATACTGAATTGTCAATAATTTGTAGACACTTTCTTTCAAATTCTCAATTATAGTGTCAGCTCTCTTTATACAGTGCCAGAGCGCCTGACCGGGCAAGTTTTTTAATGCCGAAGGGTTCAAGCAGCACGATAAGGTCATCAATGCTGTTTTCATCGCCGGTGACCTCAAATATGAAGTACTGGCCGCCTTCATCCATCATTCGGCCGTTATGATCGGATATGATGTTCTTAATGACCTTTTGATTTTCCGGCCGTGCTTTGACACAGACCAGTGCCATTTCCCTTTTTACCGCCTTTTCACCGCTCATGTCTCTGAGTTTGATCACATTGACCAGACGCTTGATCTGTTTCATGCACTGTTCAAGCTGGTGGGGATTGGCCTTGGTGGTAATGGTAATCCGGGACATTTTCGGGTTGGCCGTGGGCGCGCCGCAGATGGTTTCAATATTGTAGCCGCGTCCGGCAAAAAGTCCGGCGATCCTGGCGGTAACCCCTGGTTCGTTTTCAACCAGCATGGTTAAAATATGTTTGTCTGTTTCCATAATGAACTATCCCTTAGGGGGTTGTATCCGGCAGACTCGTTAGAATCTTATTCTTCCCGGATCGTTTTGCCTGATAAAGACTGTTATCTGCGTCAGGCACCAGGTCTTCAGGATCAGATGTTTCCGGGAATGCTGAAACACCACCGCTGATGGTTTGGTTGATCCGGTGCTTGGAAATGGGTTTGGCACTGCAGAACCGTTTGATTTTTTCACTGTTGGAAACTGCATCTGCAAGGCTGGTATCCGGGTAGATCACACAGAATTCCTCCCCCCCGTAACGGCAGGGGATGGCATTGCCCTGAATATTGTCAATAATAATGGATGCAATCTCCTTGAGAACAATATCGCCGGTGTCATGACCATAAGTGTCGTTGACCTGCTTGAAGTTATCAAGATCGATCATTAAAAATGAAAGGCTGGTGGAATTGGTCTGGGCTTTGGCAAGCTCATCCTTTAATGCCTTGTCAAAATACCGCCGGTTCATCAGTCCGGTTAGTTTGTCCTTATAGGCCAGGGATTCAAGAATCCGGTTCTTCTGAACCAGCTCGTCCTGCAGTTTTTTCAATTTAATATGGTTTTCAATGCGGGCCCTGACTTCATCCCGGCCAAAGGGTTTAATGATAAATTCCGTGGCCCCGTATTTGAAACACTGAAACATGATATCCCGGTCCGTCTCGTCTGCCACGGCAATGATCACGGGGGAATCGCTTCCCAAAAGATTTCGAACCCGCATGCAGGTGTTGAGTTTGTCCTGGTTGCCGGAAAGGTCTAACAGGATGATATCCGGATTGCTGAAACAAAGATAGGTCTCAAGCTCATCAATGGAATTGCAGTTATTGACACTGGAATTTAAAAAGTTCAGGGTTTTGACCAGAATGGAGCTTAGGGTGGCATCTTCACTTAAAATAACGGTGGTACCACAGGAGCTGGTACTGTCATTAATGGAAACCGACTCGATAATGGCCGCCAGTGCCGGCTGGGAAACAGGTTTTTCTAAGAAATCGATGGCACCGGCCCGAAATCCTTTCCTGAACTGGGACTCGTCAATGGTGCCGCTGACAACAATGGTGGGTATGTTTTTGATATCCGGTTCTCGGGATAGTTTTCTGCAAAACTCAAACCCGTCCATCACCGGCATTTCAACATCCACCAGGATCAGATCCGGCAGTATCCGGGAGGCTGTTTCCAGTCCCTGGTGACCATCCGATGCTGTTGACACATCAAAATTCAGGGCCTTTAAATAGGAGGCCAAAGTATTTCTGACCGCCCGGCTGTCGTCAATAACCAGAGCCAGGGGGGCCTGCCTTTTCTGCTGGGGCTGAGAATTGTAGACTTTTGTCAGTGTTTTTAACAATCCTTTTTGATCAAACGGCTTAAGCAGGACAGCATCAATATCTCTTAAATCCCACTCTGATCCGATATTGTCCCGCTGCATGGAGGTGGAAACAATAAAAACCGAAGAGGCCAGGTCCGGGTCGGATTTAACGCTGTGGGCAATGCTCGGTCCATCCTGGAATTTAGGGAAACAGGGGCAGATAACCAGTTTGAACCCACCCTGTTTGATCAACCGGTTGATATCGGAAATAGTTGAGTTAAAGACACTGACATCAAAATCAGAGTCCTGCAGAAAGGCTTTGTAGACAGACAAAAGCGCCTGTGAGTCTTCAATGATGGCCGTTTTAATCATAATGAGAAAGGAGTACCAATCCTGCCCGGATTTGTAAACCCCAAGGTTGCATAAAAAAATGGCAATAGACGGGAAAAATCACTGCCAAAAGGTCTGTATTCACTATTCGGCTTATTGTATTTGCTATAAAACATCATTGCCAATAGTATAAATCTGATTTAGTTTATGTAGATAAAAATGGAGACCTATCAAATCATGAAGCGATTTTTGTGTGCCACGGTCATGCTGATACTGTTGATCACCGGGTGCCGGACCATTGAAGTTGAAAAGGAACACTCCGGGTCAATTAAAATCCCTGAGAGATATTCCGGGGATGACGACAAAACCCAGGATGCAGATACGTGGTGGACGTCGCTTGTCAATGATGAACTCAATGCCTTGATAGCCCACGCCCTTGAAAACAGTTTTGATATAAAACTCATTCAGGCAAGGCTTTCCCAGGCTCAGGCCTCCCTTGCCAAGCAAAAAGCGTCCCTGCTGCCGGAGCTGGATTACTCTTTTGGCGGGCAGAAAAAAGGCACACAGGTAAAAACTTCGCGCAGCCGATCATCCGTATATGACGGCAGCCACTCCTGGGATGCATCACTGACCTCCTCCTGGACCCCGGACATCTGGGGTGAAAACAGGGCGCTGGAACAATCAAAACAATTGGACATGGCAGCCATAACCAATGATCTGACTTATACGAGACAGGAGCTTGCAGCACAGGTTTCCGAGGCCTGGATCGATATCATCTCCACCCGGAAAAAGATGGCGGTGCTTAAAAGCCAGGTCGAGCTGAATGAAACCCAGCTGGATCTCCAGGAACTCAGGTATGCCAACGGGAAAGCCGATGCCCTGGATGTGTCCCAGCAAAGGGAAGTGCTGGCCCAGATCCGCTCCCAGGGACCTTTGCTTCAAAGGCAGGAGAAAATATTTTTAAATACACTGGCATTTATTTCAGGGGAGTCCTCCACGGCCGGCATTAACATTGAAACCCAGCGCTTTCCCGAAATTGATGTTATGCCGTCGCCGGGTATCCCGTCGGATCTGCTGAATAACCGTCCGGATATACAGGCGGCACGGCAGCGGCTCTCCTCTTCATTGTGGGAGGTGGCTGCAAAAAAGGCCGATCTTCTGCCCTCCCTGAATTTGAGCGCCAGGGCATTGTTCTCCAGCGGCCAGCTGGACCTGCTGTTCTCCAACTGGATTGCCAGCCTGACGGCAGCGATTACCGGCCCCATATTTGACGGCGGGTATAAACAGGCGGAAGTCGATCGTGCCACAGCCGCAGCCCAGGAGCAGCTTCATCTTTATGCCCAGACAGTGGCCAGGTCCATCCGGCAGGTGGAAGACAGCCTGGTGACCATAAATACCCAGGATGACTTTATAAAGCTGCTTGAGGAAGAACTGGAACTGGCGCGGCTGACCTTGATCGATGCCCAGCTCCAGTATTGGAACGGAAAAAGAAGTTATCTGAATTACCTGACGGTTTTTATACGGATTCAAAATCTTGAAAGACAATTGATCGGTGAAAAAGCCACCGCTTTAAAGGAGCGGATCAACCTGTACCGAATGCTGGGATTCGCGTCCCTGCCCAATGAGAAAACGCCCATCAAGCGGAGTAACGTGAATGAGTGATACAAAAAAAACATCTATTGTCCACCAGATCCTCCGGGTCGTGCTGCCCATCTGTCTTTTGGCAGCAGGCGTGGCAGGTTATCAGTATTACAAGTCCAGGGAGGCAAAAGTAAAGCGGCGGCCGCCGAAGAAACAGGTGATGCAGGTTGAAACCGCCTCTTTTTTGCCGGGCAACTATCCGGCCCGTATCCAGGTGATGGGATCGGTGATCCCGGATCGTGAAGTGTTTTTAAAATCAAAGGTGGGGGGGGAAGTCGTTTTTGTCTCTCC